>JACDGQ010000175.1 GCA_013821615.1 Planctomycetota bacterium | reverse complement strand
GCGAGCAGATCCTTAACCTCGCGGCGGTCGTAGAAGCGCGTGCCGCCGACGATGCGGTAGGGGATGCCGCGCCGGCGCAGGCCGTCTTCGAGCACGCGCGACTGGGCGTTGGTGCGGTAGAACACCGCCATGTCCGAGAGGTGCCGGCCCTGCTTCTGCTGCATGCGGTCGATGGCCGCAGCCACCGCCAGGCTCTCGTCGACCTCGTCGTCGACGGCGAGCAGCAGCAGCGGCCGGCCTTCATCGTTGTTGGTGCGGATGGTCTTGTCCTTGCGCTTGGTATTGTGCGACACCACGCCCTGGGCGGCGCGCAGGATGACCTTGGTCGAACGGTAGTTCTCCTCGAGCAGCACCGTCTTGCAGGGATCGTAGTCCTTCTCGAAGTTGAGGATGTTCTCGATGTCGGCGCCGCGCCAGCCGTAGATCGCCTGGTCGGGATCGCCGGTGGCGCAGATGTTGCCGTGGCTGCCGAGCAGGCGGATCAACCGGTACTGCACCTGGTTGGTGTCCTGGAACTCGTCGATCAGGATATAGGGGAAGCGGTCGACGTACTTGCGGCGCAGCTCCTCGTCGTTTTCGAGCAGGCGCACCGGCTTGACCAGCAGGTCATCAAAGTCGACCAGGCACTCCTCCTGGCAGAGCTTCGCATAGAGCACGTGGCACTGCTGCGCCCAGATGTCGATGTCGTCATTGGGTTCGAACTTCGCGATGTCGACGAGCTGGTTCTTCCACTGGCTGATGCGCCAGATGATCTTGCGCGGGTCGACCATCTTGGGGTCGAGCTTGAGCTCCTTGAAGATGCGCTTGTAGAGCCGCTTCTGGTCGTCCTCGTCCATCACCGAGAACGGGTGGGCGAAGCCCACCCGCGCGCTCTCGAGCTTGAGCAGGCGCAGCCCGGCGCTGTGGAAGGTGGTGATCCACGGCGTCTTCAGGCCCATCAGGCGCTCGACGCGCTCCTGCATCTCGCCCGCGGCCTTGTTGGTGAAGGTGATGGCCAGGACGCGGTCCGGGCGCACGCCGTGCTGGATGATGTTGGCGATGCGGTGGGTGATGACGCGGGTCTTGCCCGAGCCCGCGCCCGCGACCACCAGCAGCGGCCCTTCCAGGTGCGCGATGGCCTCGCGCTGGAAGTCGTTCATGCCTTTGAAGACGTCGACGGCCATTGGTCAGGAACCAGTGGAGAAGTGCGGAGTGCGGAGTGCGGAGTGCGGAGTGACCGGCTCGCGCACACCGTGAGCGGGCTCACGCGTCGTTTGCAGCGAAGCGTGCGCTCCTTGCGACATGTGGAAGCGGCGGCCATACCGCGCACCAGGCACTCCGCACTCCGCACTCCGCACTCCGCACGTGCCATCACTCATCGACCACGACCTCCGGAATTCCCGGCCCGCCCAGCGGGATGTGGTCGATCAGGCGGATGCCGTCGACGAAGGCGGCCACCGCCAGCACGCAGGAATCGTCGGCGGTGTCCTTCTCCGCGAAGCCCTTGAGGCTGACCACGTCGCAGTAGTCGACCTCGACGCCGTCGTGGATGAGCAGTTCGTTGTAGACGATCTCGGTCAGCTTGAGGCTGTTCGACTCGCCCTTCAGGTAGGCGCGGTTGGCGAGCTCGAGGCCGCGCGGCACGTCCAGGGCCTTGGCGCGCGCCGCGGTGGTCAGGCGGCGGTTGCGGCTCGACATCGCCAGGCCGTCGACCTCGCGCACGGTCGCGCCGACCTGGATCTCGACCGGCAGGTCGAGGTCGCGCGCCAGACGGTTGATGATCAGCACCTGCTGCAGGTCCTTCTGCCCGAACACCGCGACGTCGGGGGTCACGATGTTGAAGAGCTTGGTCACCACCGTGGCCACGCCGCGGAAGTGGCCCGGGCGGGCGGCCGCGCAGAGCTTGTCGGTGAGCGGACCGACCAGCTCGACGAAGGTGCAGTAGCCGTCCGGGTAGAGCTCCTCCTTGGTCGGCAGGAAGACCGCGGCGACGCCGGCCTCGCGCAGCATCTGCAAATCGGCGTCGAGCGTCACCGGGTACTTCGCGAAGTCCTCGGGATTGTCGAACTGGGTCGGGTTGACGAAGATCGAAGCCACCACCACGTCGCTGGCGGCGCGCGCCTTGGCGACCAGGCTGAGGTGGCCCTGGTGCAGCGCGCCCATGGTCGGGACGAAGCCGATGCGCTTGCCGGCCTGGCGCTGGGCGCGGCTCCAGGCGCGCTGGTCGGCGATGGTGGTGAAGGTGACGATGGCGGGGGCTTCCACGGGGCGGTCCTCAAACGGGGGGCGGCGGGCGATCAGGCGAACTCAGCGGGCGCGATCAATGAACGGGCGACATGCAGTCAGGCGGGAGCAGGCGGGGTGGACGGCCAGGGGGAGCGGTAATCCGGCCCGCGCGGTTGAACGGCGGCCGCCCGCGGGTATTCAGTCCTCCAGGGGGTGCCCATGGCATTCGTGACCATCCGCATCAAGGGCAGCGAAGGCTATACGCGCGTCGCCCTGGGCAAGGACCGCATGGTGCTCGGGCGCTCCTCGGAAACCGACATCCCGATCCGCCACACCAGCATCTCGCGCGAGCACTGCGCCTTCCTGCAGCACGCCGGCGAATGGATGATCGAGGACCTGGGCAGCTCCAACGGCACCTGGGTGGGCAAGGAGAAGGTCAATGGCCGCGGCCTGCTCAAGGAAAAGGACGTGGTCAAGGTCGGCCAGGCGCGCCTGACCTTCCACGCTGGCGAAATGAGCGAGCCGGAGGCCGCCATCGACCTCAACCTCAAGGACGACGACGATCCGGCGAGCGGCACCGGCGGCGGCGAACTGTCGACGCGCGGCCCCAACGACCCTCCCGAAGCGACCGCCTGCCCCACCTGCGGCGGCTGGTTCAGCGTCGCCCACCACGTCGCCGGTGACAGCATGAGCTGCCCGCATTGCGGCGCGTCCACCAAGGTCCCGAATCTCGTATGAGCGATCTGCCCGACCTCCCTGCCGCCGCACCCCTGCCCGATCCTACCGTGCCCGCTCCCGGCGCCGTGCCGGCCAAGCGCCCAGGGCTGATCCGCCGCTCCGCGGTCATCGTCCTGGTGGTGGTGATCCTGCTCTTCATCCTCGCCTTCCCCTTCGTGGTCTCGCCGTGGATCATCGCCAAGGTCAAGGTCGTGCTCGCCAGCCAGGGCCTGGAGCTGACCCCCGAAAGCACGCTGTCGGTGAGCGTCTTCGGCGGCTCGGTCAATGGCAGGAATCTGGTTCTGCGCGAGATCGGCCAGCCGGGCGACGTGCTGACCGCGACCACTTTGAACGCCGACCTCGCCGTGCTGGCCAGCATCTCGTCCGGCGACGTGATCGTCGACGAACTGACCATCGAGGGCCTGACCGGCAGCCTGCGCCGGCGCGGCGACCACGTGCCGATCATCAGCCCGCCGGACCCCAAGGGTGGCGGCGCACCGACCGATTGGCTGAAGCTCGCCCAGAAGGCCTGCGACTGGTACAAGCAGCACCGCGAAGAGCGCAAGCCGGTTGAAACCAAGCCCGGCGAAAAGCCGCCCGAACACAAGCCGCCGCTGAAGACCGAACCGACCGACTGGCCCAAGGCGGTGCAGTACAAGCCGGTCCCGCAGCCCGGCGGCCACTGGGCGCGCCTGCTGATCCGCAAGCTGTCTATCACCGGTGGCAAGGTCGGCATGCCCGACGAGACCCCCTTCGACGTCGCTGGTTTCAGCCTGATCGGCACCAACGTCGCCCTCGATCTGAATGCGGACGAGGTGATGGACCTGACCGGCAAGATCGCCACCACCGGCGCCGGCCCGCTTGATCTGGCCATCAACCGCAAGGGCGGTGAGAGCGGCACGCTGAAGGTCGCCGCCAGCCAGATGCCGCTCGCGGCGCTGGCCAGCAAGCCGATCTCCGGCGACACCCTCGCCCAGTACCATCCCCAGGGTGATGCCAAGTTCAGTCTCGATACCGCGTGGACCGGCTGGAACCTCACCGGCGCCATCGACAGCGTGCTGACCGGCCTGGTGCTGAGCCCGGACAAGGAGGCGAGCAGCCAGGCGCAGCAGGTCGCGCAGGCGGTCAATGCGCTCAAGGGCCAGCCGATCGCCTGGCCGGTGAAGCTCGGCGGCCTGCTGTATGCGCCGACCATCACCGACACTGGCGCCGAGGCCGTGCTGAAGGGCAACGCCGCCAGCGCCGCCACCGGCATCCTGAAGGATAAGGCCACCGAGAAAGCCGGGGAGCTGCTCGACAAGCAGGGCGTCAAGAGCCCGGCCGTGCAAGGCGCCACGGACAAGGCGAAAGACCTGCTCAAAGGGTTCGGCAAATGAGGCGCAGCCACAGTCCGGAAGTCCGGAAGTCCGGAAGTCCGGAAGTCGACGGCCCCTCGAATTCAACGGTCGTCTCCATCACCACCTCCGTGACGCCGGCTGTCGCTTTCCCGACTGCCGGACTCCCGGACTTCCGGACTTCCGGACTGGCCTCCCCATGATCATCCTGCTCAAGATGCTGCGCGGCATGCTCAAGGCGATCACCTCGTCGGCCGCGCCCTGGCAGGTCGCCTGCGGCGCGCTGTTCGGCGTGCTGCTCGGCTTCCTGCCGATCTTCCCGTCGGCCGGCCCGGCGCTGCTCGGCCTGACCATCCTGTTCCTGGCCATCGTCATCAACTGCCACCTCGGTTCGGTGCTGCTGTTCTTCGGCCTGGGCAAGGTGCTGAGCCTGATGCTGGTCAACCCGGCCGTGGCGCTCGGCAATTCCTGCTCGGGCATCGCCGAGGCCAGCGCCGACATCCCCTTCCTGCACCACAGCCACTGGTCGCATACCGGCTATCTGGGCCTGACCATGATCGGCCTGATCGCCGCGCCGCTGATCGCGGTGTTCATGGCGTGGTTCACGGTGTGGTTACGTACCAAGGTCCAAGAGAAGCTCGCTGCGCGCCGTAAACTGATGGCGGCCGGCAAGGTCGTCGGCAACGCGATGGTGTTCAAGGCCGTGTGCTGGTTCCTCAGCCTGTGAGCGGCACTGGTCGGGAGCGCCGCGCGTCCTCGCGGCGTTCCGGCGGTCTGCTGCTGGTCGCCAGCCTGGCCGCCAGCGGCTGGGCGGCGGAGCCCGTCCTGCTCCAGGACACCCTGCTGCGCCCAGGCAACCGCATGGCGGTGATCGACACCGCGCATTTGCATGTCGTGATGCCCGCCGCCCAGGCCGAGCTGCTGCGCCCGCAGATCGCCCGCGCCGAGGTCATCTTCACCGCGATGGCCGCAGAGGCCGATTACCATCCAGATGGTCGCCTCACCGTGGTGTTGGACGACGACTCCGACGATCACAACGGCTTCTCGACGGTGGTGCCGCGGCCGCTGGTCAACGTCCAGCTCGCCTCGGCGCAGCCGCAGGCGACGATCTTCGCCGGCGCGGGCGTGTTCGAGCGCACCTTCATCCACGAGCTCACGCACCACTTCTCGAACGATCGCCAGACCAACGGTTTCCGGCGCCTGCTCGAACGCATCTTCGGGCGCATCCTGCCCAACGACCCGCTCAGCCTGGTGGTCGCCTACCTGAGCATCCCGGCGCACGCCACCATGCCGGCCTTCTGGCAGGAGGGCTGCGCGCAGTGGGCCGAAACCGTCTACGCCCCGGCCGGCTCCGCGTGGGGCGGACGCGGCCGCGACAGCCTGACGCACATGATCTGGCGCCTCGACGTCGCCGCCGGCGCCATGCCCAGCCCGGGAAACTGGCGGCTGACCTGGCAGGAATGGCCGTACGGCACGCGCGTCTATTCTTACGGCATCGCCTATCTGCGCTGGCTGGATGCGACGTACGGGCAGCGTCTCTCGGTCTGGCAGATGATCGAGGCGGAGGAGAAACGCTGGCCGTTCGCCTTCAACGGCGGCCTCGAACAACCGACTGGATCCGAGCACCTCGACCTGATCACCGCAGCGAGTGCCGCGCTCGAGCGTGAACAGCGCGCGCAGATCGCGTTGCTGAAGCAGCAGCCGCTGACCGTCACCACGCGCCTGACCGTGTCCGATGGCCGCGTCGCCGCGCCCGCGTGGACCGCGGACGGCAAGCTCTTCGCCGCCATCCATGGCCCGCACGACG
Source organism: Planctomycetota bacterium (assembly GCA_013821615.1). Taxonomy (GTDB): domain Bacteria; phylum Planctomycetota; class UBA11346; order UBA11346; family UBA11346; genus BOG-1363. The sequence goes on along the minus strand of JACDGQ010000175.1, from coordinate 783 downwards.
TCGGCGCCTACCGCATCGTCGATGCGCAGGGCGACAGCAGCGGCACCGGCTTCAGCGCGTACGGCGCCGGCAACGCGCGCGGCCTCGAAGACGGCACCCTGGTGTGGAGCGAGCTACCGGTGGCGGACTCGCCATGGCGACGCAGCCGCGTGGTGATCGCGCTGCCGGGCGGAAACGCGGTGCGCCTCGACGGCGAGCGCCTGCTCGCGCCGGATATCGCCCCGGGCGGCACGTTGATCGGCGACGGACGCGCCTTCACGGTCGCCGCCGTCCACCTGCTGCCCGCGGGCAGCCAGGAACTGGTGGTGGGCGACGTCACCGCGCACGACGGCTGGCTCGGCGCCAGCGCCACCACCGGCGCGTGGCGCGTGCTGCCCACCACCGGTCTGCCGTGGAGCCCCGCCTTCCGCCCGCACCCCGGCGCGGCGCCCAGCGAGATCGCCTGGGTCGAGACCGACGAGGCCGGCTCGCGCCTGCTGCTCGCCCCGCTGGCCGAACCCGGCAAGCGCCGCGTGCTGCTGACCGTGCCGGCGCGCATCTTCCACCCGGCGTGGAGCCGTGACGGGCGCTACCTCTTCCTGTGCAGCGATCGCAGTGGCGTAGCCAACGCCTACCGCCTGGATCCTGACGCGCCCGACCAGCTGGTGCCGGTGACGAACACCCTCGGTGGCGTCATCGCGTGCGTGCCCAGCCTTGATGGCAAAGAGCTGGCTGTCATCGACCACGACCGTCATGGGCCTTACCTGGCGCGGCTCTCCGGCGACCCCGCGACCTGGGCCAAGG
>JACDGQ010000174.1 GCA_013821615.1 Planctomycetota bacterium | reverse complement strand
CGGATGGCACGCCTGCATCGTCTGGCACGGTCTCCTGACCATGCCAGACGATGCAAGCCCCGCCGATTGCACCCTCATCCACCGGCATCATGCCGCGCGGCGCATCACATCCGGGCGGCGTTCTCGTCGATCTCCTTCCACACGGCGGCGCGCAGGAACAGCGACTTCAACACCTCGCTGCGGATCAGGGTGCGATCCGCGTGCTCCTTGATCTGCATCGCCAGGAGCAGGTTGCTGTCGTCGCTGTGGCCCTGGTCGACCTCGCCGTGATGCTCGAAAAAGCCCATGTCGAGCTGGGCGAAGGTGCGGCGCAGGCCCTGGGCGAGGTAGGGGAAATTGTTGGGGATGGTCAGTTCGCCGCCGATGCCCAGCCACGACAGGCCGCTGGTGAAGGAGCGCTGCACCGCCTGGCGCAGGCCGTCGTTGAGCAACTCCATCGAGGTCAGCATCGGCGTGCGCTCGATCTCCTCGTTCGAGATGCCCATCGAGCCCATCATGCGCAGATAGAGCATGTAATGGCTGTGCGAAAGCTGGCCGCCGCCAAGCTCTTCATTGAGGTTGTCGAACAGCACCACGCGGTCGCGGATGTCCGGCGCCATGCCGATCAGGTGCGACAGGCACGACGTGAAGATGCGCACATGCTTGGAGAACTGGATGAACGCGAAACGTACGCCCTTCTCGCTGAACACGCCCTTCGACAGGCGGATGAGGAAGGGATGGTCGAAGACCTCGTGGCGGCGCGCCTCGTCCTCGAGGGTCTTGAGGAAGTGCTGATTGAGAATGGTGTCCGCGTTGGTGAGTTCGGACCGGTTGTAGATCTGGCTGGCGGTGACGCCCATGGCTGGCTCCCTGGTGGTGGTGCCGCATTTTATCAGGGCGGAATTGTACAGAAATGCTGAGGAAATTATGAAAATTACTGATGGCTACTTGCCGACTGCACATACACGATTGCACATTCGTGCGGGGATGGTCCATTACGGGATGATGCAGGTGGCAAATTTGCCGGACCCTTAGCAAATCCGCTGCGTCGCGCATCACAATTCCGCCCGGCGCAGTCCGCTTGCCGCCAGCATACCACGGAAGAGCCGCTGGCGCGACCGCGCGACCACGGGAATGCCACCGCTACGCAGCGCAACGCAGACCGCTGCCCGGGGCGCGCGCGATCGCCCTTCCACCCAGGACGCCGTGCCAACCGGGCGTTGCTGACAACCGGGTCACCAACCGATCATTGCAATCGTTCGTGAATGTGAGCGAAGAAACGCACCGTCAACTGGTTCCTCGTCCTTCGTGGTGAATCCATTGCTTACTCGGGTCTCGGCGATCAAAACAGCAAAGACAGGATCGAACAAGAGAAACGGAGGAACGGAGGACAGCCAAGAGATGGCGATGCCGTTATTCCCGATTTTGCTTTTTTTCACTGACTCCATGTCTTCCTCCGTTTCTCCGCTCCTCTTGTTCGATCAGGTTTCGCTTTCTCCGCGATGGACGGAAAGTTCTCACCTTGGACGATGAGGAACCCGTCAACTACGAAACTGCCGTCGTTGGCGCCACGAACCGCCGGGCCGCACCGCAGCCCCGTCGCGCGTCACTGCCCGCGCACGATCTCCCGGCAGGCGATCTTGAGCACGAACACGTGCGCGCACGGCGCCTTCGCCGGCACGGTGATGACCAGGCCCGCGTCGGTGCGCGCCGCGGTGAGCACGCCCTCGCTGCCGAGCATGCGCACCTCGCCGAGCTGCGCCGGGCCCTTGCCGGTGGCGAGCGAAGCGATGGTCACCTGGCCACCGTCGCCGGGCCAGCCCATCAGCAATGCGTAGATGACCCCGTCCTTGATGGTGAAGCGGATATCCTGGGCGCTGTACTGCATCTTGTCTTCATTGAACTTCCCGCCCTTGACCTCCACCGCTCCGGGCGGCCGCTCGCCGAAGATCGTCCACGGGCGGGTCGCATAGATGGCCTCGCCATTCAGCGCGGTCCAGGCGCTGATGTCGGCGAGCGTGGCCAGCATGTCGGGCTCGAGGTCGCCTTCCGGCGTCTGCACGATGTTGATCAGCAGGTTGCCGTTCTTGGCGACGATGTCGGCCAGGGTCTTGATGATGGTGTCGGCGCTTTTGTACTGCTGACCGGTGCTGTAGAACCAGTCGCCGATGCTGGTGTCGGTCTGCCAGGGCAGCGGCTCGACCCGGTCCATCACGCCGCGCTCCAGGTCCTGCACCCACTTGCCCGCGGACGGCTCCTTGCAGTTGTAGACCGCCTCCACCGTACCGCCGTGGCGCGCCTGATCCTGATTGTAGTAGTGCGCGAGCATGCTGCGCCCGACGTCGCCGAAGGGCAGCGCGCTGTCGGAGTAGAGCAGGTCGGGATGGTAGGTGTCGATCAGCTCCTTGACGTCGTCGAACCACTCGCGGTGCCATGCGGTATTGTCGGTCAGCCAGCCATGGTCGCCGGGCGCGGCCTTGGTGTGGTAGAGGTCGGCGTACTGCGGATCGGCGCCGTCATACGCCACGCCCATCAGGGGCCCGCTGCCGTCGGCGCCGTGGCTGGCCTGGAACCAAGTATAGCTGGCGGCGAGGTGTTCGGAGACCCCGAAGCGCAGGCCTTCCTTCTGCGCGGCCTGCTGCCAGATTCCGACCACGTCCTTCATCGGCCCCATCTGCGCCGCATTCCAGCGATGGATCTTCGACGCCCACAGGAAGAAGTTGTCGTGGTGGCTGCCCATACTCACGAAATATTTTGCGCCGGCCTTTTTATAGAGGGCCATCAGCGCCGCCGGATCCCACTTCTCGGCCTTCCACAGCGGGATGATGTCCTTGTAGCCGGTCTTGGAGGGCGGGCCGTACTTGGCGAGGTGGTCCTTGTAGTCAGCATCCTTCTCCTCGTACATGCGCCGCGCATACCAGTCGCCATGGCGCGGCACCGCCTGCGGCCCCCAGTGCGCCCAGATGCCGAACTTCGCGTCGCGGAACCACGTCGGGTAGCGGTACTGCTGGAGCGAGGCGTCAGTCGCCTGGAATGGGCCCGCAGCGAGTTCGGATTCGGCCACGATCGGCTTGGCGCCCTCAGCGGCCGTCGTCCCAGAAACCAGACCAGCGAAGAGGGCGGCCAAGGTCAGGGAAGTGGTGATGGTGTGGTGCATGGGGTGCCCTCGCTCGGAAAGGGCATTAACGTTAATACTAACTATTGCAAGGAAGAGAGTTTGTTTGAAGCTGTTTCTTAATGTCATACAACGACTTACAATCAAGTCTCTAGATCGTCTGCAGAGCGGTCAGAGATCGGCAACGGGCCCTACTGTTCGTAGTAACAGTTGCAGGCGGAGACGGTCCCATGGCTTTCAAACGCATCCCCACCACGACCCGCTTCACCCGCCGTGCTGCCGGCGCCCCCAGCCGCAGCGCCCCCGATCAGGCGCCTGGAAACACCCAGGGGAGGCCAGGAACCGCCAGCGATGCGGGCTTGCCGGCGCGCAAGGACTCCCCGCTGCCATCGCGACCCCTGTGGCTGTGATGGTCCGCTAGAAATCTTCGCTCGTCATTTGCGCTGGATGCATTGCCTAGTCGGGTCCCATCGCGCAAAACAGGAAAGGCAGGATCGAACAAGAGGAACGGAGGAACGGAGGACAGCCAAGCGATGGCGATGCCTTTCCCCTGAATTCGCTTTTTCATTCGCTCTCTGTCTTCCTCCGTTCCTCCGTTCCTCTTGTTCAATCAGGTTTCGCTTTCCCCGCGATTGACGGAAAGTTTCCACCTCGGACGACGAGGGACCCTATACATGTGGGTAAGAGCGCCGGATTCCCGACGCACCGCCCATGCGCCGCGCGCACTCAGCGACTTTCGAAACACCCCACATCCGGATGCTTCCCGGCGAACGGGAAGCCGATCTCGACGCCCCGGTCGATGAACTGACTGCCGGGGGCGAGGTGCATGAAGGTCACGTCCGGCAGGCTGCCGTCCGCTTTGCGCGGCTGGACCAGTTGCGCCTCGTCGACGCTGATGAAATCGGCGTCGGTGATGGTCAGCCCGAGGTCGAAGGAATTGGCCGCCACCTCGCTGTGCGCGGCGTCGAGGTTGGTCAGTTCCCTACCACCCTTGTAGCCGAGATTGTTCTTCAGCACGTGGCCCGCGCCGGGCACGTTGAGGTCGAAGTGCTCGCCGTCGGCATCGTTCACGCGCTCGAGCATGTTGTAGTCGTTGCCGTTGCGGTAGGCGCTGTTGCCCAGCCAGTCTCCACCTTGGAGGTGGTGGTTGGCGTAGAAGCCACTGGCCCGGTTGTGCACCGCCAGGCAGAAGCGCACGGTGTGGCGCGGCATCGGGCGGGGCAGGCGCGCGGTCGGCGTGCGCGCCCAGCCGCCCGCCTTGAAGCCGTTGCCGTCGCCCAAGCCGGTGAAGCTGGTCGAGTAGCCGTTGTCCATCGCCCAGCAGTGGTCGAACACCACCGCCTCGCAGGCGGTGATGCAGTCGTAGCCGTCATCGCTGTTGAACCACGCGCGGCAGCCGCGGAACACGTTCCCGGTGCTGCCCGAGCGCGGGTGGCAGCCGAAGCCGTCGGTGTTGCCGCCACTGCCGTCCTCGGAGACGTGATCGTGGTTGCGGTAGGCGTCGCAGTTCAGGATCAGGTTGTCCGAGCCGCCCACCAGATAGAGGCCGATCGCCTGGCCATCGTGCATGGCCAGGTTCTCGTAGATGTTGTCGCTGCCCAGGTTCTCGAAGCATTCCGACTGGGTGTGGGTCTTGATGGTGACCTGCACGCCGGTCACCGCGAAGCCCTTGAAGCGCAACCACGAGCCGCTGACGTGGAAGGCGATGATGCGCAGGCCTTCGGCGCGCACCTGTGCGAAGTCGAAGACCGGCTGCTCGTCGTGATAGGCGACGTAGTTGATCGGCGCCGCCTGCGTCCCGCTCTTGTCGAGCGTGAAGACGTGGGCGAAGATGCCCACCTTGCGCGCGATCTGCTCCTCGCGCACGTGGTAGGTGCCGCCGCGGATGAGCACGGTGTCGCCCGGCGCCGCGGCCGCCTGCGCGCGCGTCACGCTGGCGAAGGGCTGGGCCAGCGTCCCGGTGTGGGCGTCGTCGCCGTCAGGAGCGATGACGTATTCCGCGGCGCCGCAGGCGTGCGCCAAGGTGGCGATGAGCACGAGCGCCGACGTGGCGCCAGGAAGGATGCGGGCCATGGTCACTTGCCTTTCCCGGCTGCGGCCGGAACGATGCGGTAGTGCGTACCGCGCACGGTGTCGAAGCCCAGGCGCCCGCCCGCGATCACCACGGGCAGCGCCGCATCCGCTCCGACCGCGCTGACGACGGGCGTTCCATCCGCCCAGGGCACGACCAGCGTGCAGCGGGCGCCGGCATCGCTGGTCAGGTCGAGCGGACCGATGACGCCATGCGCCAGCGTCGCGCTGACGCGGAAGCCGCCTTCCGCCGCCAGGTCCCGGAAGGATGCGTCACGGCCGGCCGGCCAGTCCGGGAACACGTGGATGACGGCACCCTGGCTCTGCAGCAGCATGGAATCGATCGCCTCGATTGCGCCGACCGATTCGATGCCGTGCACCGGGGGCATGATGGTGAGGTTGGCGCGCAGGGACGCGTGGTCGCCGCGATCATCGTAGGGCTGATGACCGAGGAGCATCAACCGCAGATTGTCGAGCACCGCCTGCGCCGGCCAGCCGGCGCGGACCGCCTGGGTGTAGATCTTCGGGAAGCAGTTGGCCTGGAACCACGACTGCTTGCCCTCTGCGGGACAGAGCGCGGCAACCGTGTTGCGCGCGGTGTCGAAGGCCGCGCCATCGTTCGCCTCCAGGCCCTCGCCCGGGAAGACGTGGAAGAGCACGTCGCTGTTGTCGCCGGCGCCGCCGAGCGACATGCGCGTGCGGTTCTCCGCCTCCTTGAAGATGGTCTTCCCGCCCGCGACCATGGTCGGGTAGGCGGCGAGGTGGTCGAGATAGCCGCGCCAGCGCAGCCTGTCCGCGGCGGTGATGTGGATGACGTCGTCCCCGCTGCGCTGGCCGTCCAGGCGGTCCGCGGTCTGCAGCAGGAAGCCGTAGATCGCACGCACGAAGGCCAGCTCGTTGATCGGGTTGGTGTCGTGCCCGCCCTCGCGCGTCGAGCTGTCGGCGAGGATCCAGCGCTTGCCGGCCTCCTCCCAGGTCAGGTTGTCCTGCCAGAACAGGTCCAGTTCGTGCAGCAGCGTCCAGGCCTTCTCGACCAGGAAGGCATCGTCGCGGGTGTAGCGCCAGTGCATGAGGAAATTGAGGGCTGCCAGCGACGCGTTGCCCTTCATGTTCAGCGTGCGGGTGTCGGTGAAGCCGCCCCAGGCGTGGGCGTTGACTCCGAACAGCACGCCTTTGGTGCCGTGCTCGGCCGCAAGCGCGCGCCCCGCGGGGATGAGTTTGAGGATGACGTCGTAGTATGGCGCGGCGAGCTCGGCGCGATTGCAGGAATAGACCCCCCACCAGGTCGCCTCGAAGTTGTAGTCGAGGGTGTAGCGGTTGCCCCAGCACACCGGCCCGTCGAGCTGCCATGGTCCCGCCAGGCCGGGCGCCACCGCACCCGCGCGCGAGGAGCACCCCAGGACATAGAGCGCACCGTAGTAGTAGCCCTCGACGAGGTCGTCGTCGAGGCGGATCGACGAGCGCGCCCAGTAGGCGCGCCACCAGGCGAGGTGGGTGGCGCGGCCCTGGCTGAGCGCGGAGGCATCGCAGCGCGCGGCCAGCGCCTGCGCCCCGGCCACCTGATCGCTGCTGCCGATCCCGCCGGCGACCGCGGTCACGATGGTGACGGAGCCGTGCGCCGGGATGGTGAAGGCCGCCGTCGCGGTGCCCTTGCCGTCTGCGCTCACCATCGCCGCGGCCCCC
>JACDGQ010000173.1 GCA_013821615.1 Planctomycetota bacterium | reverse complement strand
GCGCAGCGGCGGCACGCCGTCGCCGCGCAGCCAGCGCCACCAGTCGCGGTAGCTGTCGTAGCCGGCGAAGAGCTCGTCCGCGCCGTCGCCCGACAGCACCATGGCGACGCTGCGCCGCGCCAGGCGCGCGACCGCGTCGGTGGGCACCGCCGAGCTGTCGCCGAAGGGCTCGCCGTGGTGGCGGACCAGTTCGGGCAGGACGCTGAACGAGGCCGGGGTGACCAGTTCCATCTGGTGTTCGGTGCCCCAGCGCCGCGCCACCGCCTCGGCATGGCGGGTCTCGTCGTGGACGGCGTCGATGGCGCCGTGCGCGTCGGCGAAGCCGATGCTGAAGGTGCGTACCGGCCGGCCGAGGGCGCGCGCCATCGCGCCCACCACCAGGCTCGAATCGACGCCTCCGGACAGGAACGCGCCGAAGGGCACGTCGCTGACCAGGTGCGCGCGCACGCTCTCGTCGAGGGTCGCAGCGGCCTCCTCGAGCCATGCGGCGAGCGGCCGGTCCCCTTCCGGCGCGAAGGCCGGCGGCAGGTGCCGGCGCCGCTCCATCGCCCCGCCGGCGAAGGCGAACGCCACGCGCTCGCCCGGCTCGAGCTTGGACACATCCTGGAAGGCGGTGCGCGGCGCCGGGATGTACTGCAGCTGCAGGTACTGGTCGATGGCGGTGCGGTCGAGCCGCCAGTCCAGGCCGGGCACGGTGCGCAGCGCCTGCAGCTCCGAGGCGAAGGCCACGCGCGTCCCCTGGCGCAGCCAGTGCAGCGGCTTGATGCCGAACGGGTCGCGCGCCAGCAGCAGCCGTCCGCGACGATGGTCGGCGATGGCCAGGGCGTACATGCCGCGCAGGCGCTCCAGGCCAGCGTCACCCCACTCGGCGTAGGCGTGCACCACCACCTCGCTGTCGCAGCGCGTCGCGAAGCGGTGGCCCTTGGCGGAGAGTTCGGCGGTGAGCTCGCGGTAGTTGTAGATCTCGCCGTTGACCACCGCCTCGATGGCGCCGTCCATGCTGGTCAGGGGCTGCCGCCCGCCCGCGGGGTCGATGATCGCCAGGCGTCGATGCCCGAGACCGAGGGCGCCGCGCACGCTGGTGCCGCTGCCGTCCGGGCCGCGGTGGGCGAGCGCCGCGAGCATCGTCGCCAGCGCGTCCGCGGAGACCGGCGCGCCATCGGTGTGCAGGATGCCGGCGATGCCGCACATCGGGCTAGGTGTCCTGCCGCGGCGCGGTCCGCAGGGCGCAGATCATGCCGGGCGTCGTAGGCGGAAGACGTGGCATGAGCCTTCTGCCGCCGCCTGCACCTTGGTCAGCACCAGGCCGTGGCGGGTGGCCCACGCCACCACCTCGTCGATGCTCGCGACCTCGTAGGGCAGGCCGCCCAGCCAGTCGAGGACGTCGTGCCAGCCGTCCATGCCGCGCGCCTTCGCCCCGCTCCAGGCGAACGGGTTCTGGCGGTGGCGCAGGCGCAGCAGCATGATGCGCAGCACGAAGCAGCGCGCGATGGCCCACTTACCGAAGCGGCCGGCGGCGTTGTAGCGCTGCTTGAGGCGCAGGTCGCGCGCGTAGTGCGGGCCGTGCGCATACAGCGAGATCCACAGCACGCCGCCGGGCATCAGCAGGCGGGCAGCGTTGTCCATCGCCGTCCACAGCGCGCCGGTGTGGTGGAGCACGCCCCAGGAGTGCACCACCGCGAAGCCGGCGCCGTCCGGGGTGCCGGCGGCGAGCGCGTCGAGGAAGGTGCGGTCCAGAACCGAGCCCTCCAGCACCTGCCAGGCCGGCGGCTGGCCGGCGCGCGTCCACAGCGAGCGCGTCGCCGCGACGCTGCGCGGATCGGCGTCGAACGAGATCAGCGCTGCCGGGCCGCGCGTGCTGATCGCCAGCGCGCCAAGGCCCGACCCGCAGCCGATGTCGAGGACGCTGCGCCCGGCGAGGTCGGCGTCGTCCAGCCAGGTGCGGGTGTCGGCGATCGCCGCCTCCACCGCGCGCGCGTCCAGTCCCTCCAGGAAGGACTGCCAGTTGGCGCCGAAGGAGAAGGTGATGGGCGGCGCGGAGTTCATGGGTCCGCCGTGCGCCCGCTCGCGACCATGTCGAAGACGATGGTGGAGGTCCGCCCGGGGGAGCCGACGCACTGCAGGAGCAGCCTGGCGCACGCCAGGATGCGGCCTTTCCAGTTGAGCTGATTCCACACGATGAACTGGCGTTCGGCCACCGTGCCGCGCGGGAATTCCGGCGCGAGCCGGGCGCGCAGTCCGACAACGTCGAAGGACTGGTGATGTCCCCAGCGGTGGAAGGTCTCGCGGCAGTGCGGGCAGAACACCATGCTCGCGGCGAGGTCCTCGCGCGCTGGGACGGTGCCCAGGAAGCGGCCTCCCGGCCTCAGCACGCGCCGGACTTCGCGCAGGCAGGCGGCGAGGGTGTCGGGTTCGAGGTGTTCGAGGACCTCGGACATGACCACCGCATCGAAGGTCGCCGCGGGCCACGGGATGTCCGCGCAGGAGCCGACCTTGGCGCGCTCCCCGCCCGGCACGAGGGCCGCCATCCGCGCGACCGCCGCGGGACTCGGGTCGAGGCCGAACGGCGTCAGGCCGCGGGCCAGGGCGAGCCGCGCGAAGGTCCCGTCGCCGATGCCGATGTCCAGGACGGCGGTGCCGGGCGCGAGCTGGCACGCGAGCCAGCCGAGACGATAGGTAGAACCGGCGAAGACCGCGGGGTCCTGCCCTTCGTAGTGATCCCACAGGGCGCGTTGCGCCTGGTCGGCGGATGGTTTCGCGGGCACGTCACCGCTCATCGGCCGATCCGTTCCTGCGCGGGGTGCTCCGCACGCACCGGGTGTCGGGGCTGGCGCAAGCGCCGCCACAGGCGTGCGCCCAGGCGCAATGGCAGCCCGCACGCTGCGGCCAGGCGCGCGCCGCGCCAAAGCATCCGGCGCAAGCGGGTGCGCCGGTGGTGCGTGGCGAGTCCGGCGATGAGGAGCGGGCTGCTGGCCTGCACCGCATCCTTGCCGGCATGCAGCTCCTCGGCGTGCCCGACCAGGCGGTCCCAGATGCGGTCGGGGGTGTAGTCCTGGCGCCAGCGGCGATGACCGGCCAGGGCGATGCGGCGCTGCTCATCCGGATGCGCCAGGTAGTGGTGGGTCAGCGCGATGGCCTCCGCGATGGTGTCAAAGCCGACGACCTCCTCGCCTGGCGCGAAGAGCCGGCCGAGGTGCGTGCGGTTGTCGCAGATCTGCAGCACGCCGTGCGCCGGCAGGTCGTAGGTCCGGAAATTCACCGGACCGGTGGAGTTGTGGACGTTCCAGCCGATCCGGGCGCGCTGGTAGGTGGCGCCGGGCTCCGCCTCGTCGGCGTAACCGGCGGGCCAGCCGTGACCCCGGCAGACGGCGGCGGGAAACGCCTGCTGCAAAGCATCGAGGCGCGCGCGCCGCCGGTCGTTGCGCTCGCCGTGGTAGATCACGGGCACGGGACGCGTGGCGGGGTCGAGGATCTGCTGGTCGGTGAGGGTGATGCGCTCCTCCCCGAGCTGTGAACCGAGCGGCCAGAACCGCACATTGCGCAGTCCCCAGCTGCGGTAGAGATCGACGCAGGCGATGTTCTGCACCAGTTGGAGGTCGTAGGCGTAGGCCACCGGCCTGCTGAGGATTTCAGAGCTTTCAGGATCATCCGCGCACACGTAGATCTTGCGGCAGCGGACCTGCTCCATGAAACGCGGGTGCAGGTTGGCGCCGTTGAAATGGACGAGCACGTCGCAGCCGGCGATGGCCTCGGCGAGGCGCTCGTACATGGCGAGCAGCCGGGGCTCGCCGGCGCGCCAGCGGCGGTCGAGGTCGGGGAAGTGCAGCCAGCGCGGCCCCAGCTCTGGCGGCGTGACGCAGAAGTGCTCGATCGCGAAGCCGCGTTCGCGCCGCCTGGCCAGCAGGTTGCGGTGCCAGTCCGCGGTCGCCGCGTCCGTGGCGGAGTGGCACCACAGGTAACGGAGCTGGCCGGCCACGTCATGGGACCCGGTAGAGCCCGACCCACGAGTCGCGCAGGTGGTAGACCGGCCCGCGCAGCAGGCGCGCGGCGTAGAGCCGGTCGACGCCGCGGCAGACCTCGTCGATCCAGCCGTAGGTACGGCGCAGGCTGGGGGCGAAGTCGTGCCACAGCACCAGGCTGCCGCTGCGGCAGCGGTTCAACAGCTTGCGCGTGTCGTTGAAGACGAAATCCGCATCGTGGCAGCCGTCGATGAAGGCCACGTCGATCACCCCGATCGCGGGTTCCCAGGTCAGGGTGTTGGCAAGGATCTGCACGATATTGGTCAGGCCGCAGGCGCGGTAGTGGCTGCCGATCGCCGCGCGCTCCGGTGACCCGGTGACCAGGCGTCCGCCGGCGGCGATCTCCTCCGGCGGGATGTTCACGGTGTGGACGATGCCATCCGGCGCGTTGCGCGCCATCAGTGCGGTCGCGTACCCTTCGCCCGTGCCGATCTCGACGAGGACGCGCGCCCGGGCGTTGCGGCAGGCGGCGCCGAGCGCCTCGGCGTCGCGCAGGCGGCGCTGGTTGAGGTCCTCGGGATAGGCGTAGGCGTGCAGGTGGGCGCCCTCCAGCAGCGGCTCCGCGTCCCAGGCGAAGGCCTGCTTGAGGCAGGCGAGGTCGCGCACCTCCAGCACGTGTCGCTCGAGGTGGCGCAGGCGCGCGGGCCGCAGGCGCTGGTGCAGGCGCTGGATCAGACCCATGTCAGGCCGCCTCCGTGCGCCACGCCACCAGCGGCTGGAGGCGCGCGCGGATCGGCTCTTCGGGATAGGCCCTGTTCACACCGCCCGCACGCTGCACGTCGAGGCGCACCGTGATGCCCGGTCCGGCCACGGCGCGCACGTCGTGGATGGTGGCCTGCACCTGCAGCCAGTAGGCGCGCGGAGCGAGCAGCCGCGCCGGCAGCTCGGCGACCGAGCGCCAGCGGCCCGGAGCTGGCGCGGCGGCGGCGTCCTGGTGCTCGTCGTGGAAGGTGCGCACCAGCAGCTCGTGATTCTCGTCGAGCAGGTCGATGAACACGCGCAGCCCGTGGATACGCTCGCGCACTTCGTAGTCGAGGACGATGCGCACCGGCTGGTCGGCGAAGACCGCGGTGGTGGGTTGGCCGGCCTGCTCGACGGCGAGCGCCAGCCAGCGGAAGACCGGGTCGTCGGCGGGGGCACGCGCGATCTGCTCGGCGACTCCGGCGGCGTCGCCGCCCCCGAGGTAGGCCGCGGTCACCGCCTCGACGGGCCCGTCCTGGCGCAGCGCCCCGGCCTCGAGCAGCAGAGCCCGCGTGCACAGGCTGCGCACCGCGCCCAGCTGATGGCTGACGAACAGCACGGTGCGCCCGGCGCGTCCGAGTTCGCCCATGCGCCCCAGGCAGCGCTTCTGAAACTCCGCATCGCCCACCGCCAGGGCCTCGTCGATGAGCAGGATCTCGGTGTCGAGGTGTGCGGCGACCGCGAAGGCGAGGCGCATGTACATGCCGCTGGAGTAGTGCTTCACCGGGGTGTCGATGAAGCGCTCGACTTCGGCGAAGGCGACGATCTCGGCGAAGCGCCGGGTGATCTCGGCGCGGCGCATGCCGAGCACCGCACCGCCGAGGTAGACGTTCTCGCGGCCGCTGAGCTCGGGGTGGAAGCCGCTGCCGACTTCGAGCAGGCTGCCGACGCGGCCGCGGATGCGCGCCTCGCCGGTGGTCGGCTGGGTGATGCGCGCGAGCAGCTTGAGCAGGGTGCTCTTGCCCGAGCCGTTGCGCCCGATCACGCCCACCACCTCGCCGGGCGCGATGCTGAAGGAGACCTCGCGCAGCGCCCAGAAATCCTCGCCGGCAGTGGGCCTGCGCCAGGCGCCGCGCGCGAGTGCCGCCAGGCTGTCGCGCAGGCTGCCGTAGCGCGCCGGGGCCGCCAGGCGGTAGCGCTTGCCGAGGCCATTGACGGTGATCGCCGCGTCGTTCACAGGGTGTCCGCGAGGTCGCGCTCCCAGCGGCGGAACACCAGCAGGCCGGAGAGCGCGACCAGCAGCGCTGTCGCGACCGTGCCGGCGAGCAGCGCCGGCGCCGGAGCAGGCGCGCCAAGCAGGCACCAGCGCCACGCCTCGGCCAAGCCGGTCAGGGGATTGAGCGCGTACAGCCAGGTCCATCCATCGCCGACCACGCGCAGCGGATAGGCGATGGGCGAGGCGAAGAACCACAATTGAGCGAGGAAGGGAATGGCGTGGCGCACGTCGCGCCAGCGCCCGTCGAGGGCGGATGCCCACCAGCCGACGCCGAGCGCGAGCAGCAGCGTCAGCGCCACCAGCGGAGCCAGCAGCAGCGCGGCGAGGCCCGGGGGGTGGCCCCAGACGCAGGTGGCGGCCAGGGCGAGCGCGGTGGCGATCAGGGTGTCGGCCAGCGCCGCGATCACCGCCGCCGCGGGCAGCACCGCACGGGGGAAGTAGACTTTTCCGAGCAGGCGCTGATTCGCACTCAGGGAAGTGCCCCCATCGAGCAATCCACGCGAGATCAGCAGCCACGGCAGCAGGCCGGCGAGCACCAGCAGCGGATAGGGGGCCGGGTCGGCGGGGGATGCGGCGATGCGCCCGAGCGCCAGGCTGAACACCGCGGTCAGCGCCAGCGGCTGCAGCACCACCCACAGCACGCCCAGCGCGGTCTGCTTGTAGCGCACCGCCAGATCGCGCCAGGCCAGCATCGCCAGCAGCTCGCGGTACGCCCACAGCTCGCCCAGGCCGAGATCGGCCCAGCCCTGCTGCGGGCGGATCACCGTCAGCGGCGGGGTGGAGGTGCTGGGCTCGGCCATGGGGCGACCTTAGACCCCTGCCGTCGCTGCGCCAGTCCACCCGCGCAGCGCGGCGGGCCGCACGCGCGCCGCGGCATAGGC
>JACDGQ010000172.1 GCA_013821615.1 Planctomycetota bacterium | reverse complement strand
GCTCTGCGCGCGTCGGCAGCGCTTCGACAGCCACCTGGTCGAGCCCGGGCCGCCGCCGCTGCTCACCGACCAGGGCATCCTGTTCATCTACAACAGCGCCAACAGCGGCACGCACGGCGACCCGCGGCTGCCGGTCCACGCCTACAGCGCCGGGCAGGTACTGCTCGACGCGCGCGATCCGCTGGCGGTGATCGGCCGCTCCACGGCGCCGTTCTTCATGCCGGAACGCGGCCATGAACTGACCGGTCAGGTCGGCAATGTGACCTTCCTCGAAGGCCTGGTGCACTTCCGCGGCGCCTGGTTCCTATACTTCGGTACTGCCGATTCGACCATCGCGGTGGCGGTCTGCGGTCAGCCCACGGAGATGCCCAAACATTGAGCAGAACGGACCGGCGACGGGCGTGTCCTGTCGAGGACCTGGTCAGACGCAACGCCCCCCTGCGACACCGCGCGCAACGGCTGTTTGACCTCGCGCAGGTTTGCCGACAACACGGGACCGCGCGAGCGGTTGTATACAGAGCCCGCGCCGCATCCTGCCCGTCATCCGGACCAGCCCATGCCCGTCTTCCCCCAGCAGTTCGCCGTCCCCTACCGCTTCGACGTGCACTTCACCCGTGACGTCTTCGCCGGGGACAACGACACCCTCGCCCAGGTCATGCAGCCGCGCAGCGGCGGCCGGCCGGCGCGCGCCCTGGTCTACATCGACGCGGGCACGGTGAAGGCCCACCCCAAGCTGGTGCAGCGCATCCACGCCTGGTTCACCGCCTACGAGTCGCGCGGCGTGCAACTCGCCGCCTCGCCCGAGGTGGTCACCGGCGGTGAGGCCCTCAAGGGCGAGCTGGCGATCCTCGACAAGGTCGGGCGCGAGGCCTTCGACAACGGCATCTGCCGCCACTCCTACGTCATCATCATCGGCGGCGGCGCGGTGCTCGACGCGGTCGGCTTCGCGGCCTCGCTGGTCCACCGCGGCATCCGCCAGATCCGCCTGCCGACCACCGTGCTCGGCCAGTGCGACGCCGGCCTGGGCGTGAAGAACGGGGTCAACCGCTTCGGCTCGAAGAACTTCTACGGCACCTTCACGCCGCCCTTCGCGATCATCAACGACGCGCGCTTCCTCGAATCGCTCGACGACCGCTCGTGGCGCGCCGGCATCGCCGAGGCGGTCAAGGTCGCGACCATCAAGGACGCGGTCTTCCTCGACCGCCTGACCGCCGACGCCGCGCAGCTGCGCGCACGCGACCTGCCGACCATGGAATACCTGGTCCAGCGCTGCGCCCTGATCCACCTCGAGCACATCACCACCGCCGGCGACCCCTTCGAACAGGGCAGCTCGCGCCCGCTCGACTACGGCCACTGGTCGGCGCACCGCATGGAGGTGCTGTCGCAGCACCGCCTGCTGCACGGCGAGGCGGTCGCGATCGGGGTCGCCATCGACACCCTCTACGCGGTCGAGCTCGGCCGCATCACCCGCGCCGAGGCCGACCAGGTGCTGGGGATCCTCGCCACCGTCGGCTTCCGCCTGTGGGACGAGGTCCTCGAGCTGCGCGATTCCTGCGGCAAGCGCGCCGTGCTGGCCGGCCTGGCGCAGTTCCGCGAGCACCTCGGCGGCGAGCTGACCCTGGCCATGCCGCTGGGCCTGGGCAAGCGCAGCGACATCTACGAGTTCGACGAGGCGCTGTTCGAGCGCGCCCTGGCCCAGCTGCGCCGCTTCCGGCCCCAGCTCACCCAGCCGTCGACGAAGAGCTGAAAGTCTCGGCCTGCCTAAAATTACGGAAGAGACCATGGGTTTCTGCCGCAGAGTCGCAGAGTGAGGCGCAGAGAGGGCCGCAGAGGGGAGCGTGAAAGGCCTGCGAGCCTTACCCACTCCATCTCACCAATCTCTCCTCTGCGGCCCTCTCTCGCTCCCCCTCTGCGTCTCTGCGGCAACAGACCCCGGACTCGCCCTCTGCCCCGGATGCCGATTGTCCCGGGCATTTTTCTCGTAATTTTCGCGGTCGTCCTGCCATTCCACGTGGACGAGGCTCGCCGATGACCATTTTCCTGCTCCGCACCCTGGCCCTGAGCGGCCTGTCCGTCCTCGGGCTCGCCTGGGGGGCGGAGAGCGTCTCCGAGCGCATCGACCTGGCGGCCAAGTCCTTCGAGGACGGGCAAGACCGCGAGTTCAAGAGCATCAGCGAGAGCCTCGACCGCTGGCGCGCGGCCAAGCGCGTCACCGCGCAGCGCGAGCTGCTCGACCTGTTCGACAAGGCCAGCGCCGCCGACAAACCCTTCGTCGCCTACCACCTGCTCAGCCTGGCGCCACGCCACAAGGCGGCGCGCGAGCTGTTCGCCAAGGCCAGCCAGCCGGCGCCATTCACCGAGACCGGCGCGCCGGTCGCCGGCGCGGTGGTACCGCTCTGCCAGGACGCCGCGACCATCGCCAAGGTCGACGCTCTCGAGAATCCCCCCTTCAGCGAGGTCGCCAAGGCGGTCTCGCCCAAGGGCGGCGTGGTGGGCGGGGTGAAAATCTACTGGGATAACCAGTTCAAGGCGCTCGGCACCCTGCGCACCACGCTCGGCGGCTACGCGGCCAAAGGGCAGGAAACCCTGGTCTACCCGATGCTGGCCTATTATTGGCCGGACGCGAAGGAGGTGGTGGCCTTCTACCGCGGGCAGAACAAGGCGGTGCCGCGCCAGCGCGAGTGGCTGCCGCCGCTCGACCGCTACCTGCTCGACCACGAACTGGCCGGCATCGACTGCCTGGACAAGCGCTTCAAGCCCGAGGCCGGAAACACGCCGCAGGTGAACGGCGGCACCGCCATCCTTTCCGGCACCACGCTGTGGCGCTTCCCGCAGAACCTGCGCAACTGCCGCATCGAGGGCGTCTTCACCATCGCTGCCGCCGAGCAGCGCTTCACCATCGCCGACAGCGGCGGGCGCGGCGTCTCGTTGAGCGTGGCCGGGCGCCACCTGCACCTGACCGAGGGCGGCGGCCTCGATGCCAGCGCCGACATCGACCGCGACATCGCCAACCTGCCCTTGCAGCTCGAGGTGCGCGGCAAGCAGGCGGTGGCGCGCGTCGCCGGCGTCGCGGTGCTGAGCGGCGAACTGGGCAGCGAGCACGCCTGGCGCACCGCCGCGGTCACCGCCAGCGACCTCGCTGCGACCGTGCTGCGCGTGCGCTACCTCGGCGAGGTCCCCGAGGGCCGCGACGACCTGGTCGCCGCCAAGCCGGTCAAGCCCCCCACCGACCCGTGGGTCGCCGAGCGCGACAAGCAGCTCGACAAGCCGGTGACCTTCCGCTTCGAGGACACCAGCGTCGAGGAGGTCGCCGCGCTGCTCGCCAAGCTCGGCGGCGCGCCGATCACCTTCGACGACAAGGCCGACCCGCTCAAGTCCCTGCCGGTGACATTCTCGGGCACTGACATGAAGCTGCGCGCGGCGCTCGACTGGCTGGGGCGCGTCAGCGACATCAGCTATGTGCCGACTGCCGAGGGGATCACGCTTACCTGGAAAAAATAGTCCGGAAGTCCGGAAGTCCGGAAGTCCGGAAGTCTCGGTGGACGGATGTTCCTACGTCACCATGCGATCAGCGTGAAGGCATCGATTGCAGACCGCTGGATCAGCGTGTCAACCCGGTTTCAACAAGACTTCCGGACTTCCGGACTTCCGGACTTCCGGACCTTCCCCTACGAACGATACCGCCGCCGCCGCCTCCGCACCCTTGGCGGCCGCGGCGTGTTGCTGCGCGGCGCGCGCGGCGGCATGGCAATGATCTCGTCGACGCGCTTGGCGACCTCATCGGCGTTCTCGGGGCGGTCGTCGGGGTCCTTCTCGAGCAGTTCGCAGACCAGGTCGCAGGTCTCGTCGCTGAGGTGCGGGACGAGCTTGGCGAGGTCGGGCAGCGGCGTGTTGAGGTGGGCGATGACGATCTGGCGGTTCGAGCCGGTGTAGATCGGCTCGCCGGCGAGCAGGTGCCAGGCGCTGGCGCCGAGCGCGTAGAGGTCGGCGCGGCCGTCGATCGAGCCGCCGCGCGCCTGCTCCGGCGCGACGTAGTGCGGGCTGCCGAAGATGCGCTCCTGATGCGCCTGGCCGTCCTCGGTGATCGGCGCCGCGATGCCCAGGTCGGCGAGCTTGTAGGCGCCTTCGCTGTTGATCAGGATGTTGTCGGGCTTGACGTCGCGGTGCACCAGGCGCTGGCTTTCCGCGTAGGCCAGCGCACGGCTCATGTGCTGGAGCAGGCGCAGGGTCTCGGCCTCGCTGAAGGCGCCCTTGGCGCGCAGCACGTCGGCGGCGCTGCCCTTCATGATCTCCATGATCAGCAGGTAGTTGTCACCGACCTGGCAGACGTCGTGGACCTGCACCAGGTTGGGGTGGTTGAGGCGGCCGGCGCGGCGCGCTTCGGCGAGGAAGGCCTGGACCTGGTCGGGCTGGTTGCGGCACTCCTCGGCCAGGACCTTGATCGCCACGGTACGGCCGAGCGCGACCTGCAGGCCGCGGAACACGGTGCCGTAGCGCCCGCGGCCGATGACCTCCTGCAGTTCGAAGCCGCCCAGGCGCTGGCCGACCAGCGGGTCGAGGGCGGCGGTGCCACCGATCTCGATGGTGATGTGGGTGCGGCCGATGCGCAGCACGTCGGCGTGGCGCAGCAGGGCGCGGGTGACCGGCTGGCCGTTGAGGTGGGTGCCGTTGCGGCTGCCCATGTCCTCGACCATGTAGCCCTCGTCATCGCGGTCGATCGAACAGTGCGCGCGGCTCGCCTGGCTGTCCGGGATGGTGATCTGGGCGACCTCGGAATCGCGGCCGATGACGCACGGCAGGCTCGCCTCGGCGAGGTCGACGACGGACGAGGGATTCTCGGGCGGACTGATGTGCAGGCGGAAATTCATGCCGGAGGGGCTTTCTTACGGCCGGGCGCGGTCTTGCCAATGGCGGAGCTTCCCCCGCGGCGAACAGCGTCTATGGTGCGCCCGCGCTGCAACCGCTTGCCCTGGGGAAGCTTCCCCCGCGCACCGCACACCTGCGGCGGGCACCTGAGGACTTTACGATGCACTATGACGCCTGGTTCCGCGACGCCGACTCCGGCACCGGCCGCTGGGAACTGGACGAGATCATCTACCGCAGCCCGTCGGGCGGCCTGCTTGAGGTCGCGCACGACCTCGAGGCGCTCAAGGGCCGCACCGCGGCGGGCTGGATGAAGCTGTGGGACGGGCGCTACAAGCGCACCCAGTGGCCGTTCTCGTCGGGGGTGTGGGGCAAGAAGGAGATGGTCCTGCCCAACATCCCGGATGCCGACATCGTCAGCCTCGACGAGGGCGGCACCAACCTGTTCTGGGCCGAGCGCTTCGGCCGCGAGCTGGGCGTCAAGGACCTGTGGGTCAAGCAGTGCGGCGTCAGCCACACCGGCTCGTTCAAGGACCTCGGCATGACCGTGCTGGTCAGCCAGGTCAACCACATGATGAAGCGCGGCAAGCACAACATCCTGGGTGTGGCCTGCGCCTCGACCGGCGACACCTCGGCGGCGCTCGCGGCGTACTGCGCCGCCGCCGGCATGACCAGCGTGGTGCTGCTGCCGCACGGCAAGATCTCGCCCGCGCAGCTCATCCAGCCGATCGCCAACAACTCGCTGACCCTGGCCCTGGACACCGACTTCGATGGCTGCATGGACCTCGTCCAGCAGCTCACCGAGGACAAGAAGCTGTACCTCGCCAATTCGATGAACTCGCTGCGCGTGGAGGGGCAGAAGACCGTCGGCATCGAGATCATCCAGCAGTTCGACTGGGAGCTGCCCGACTGGATCTTCATCCCCGGTGGCAATCTCGGCAACGTCAGCGCGCTCTACAAGGGCTTCGAGGAGATCCGCGAGCTCGGCATCATCAGCCGCATCCCGCGCATCGTCTGCTGCCAGGCCGAGGCCGCCAACCCGCTCTACCTCGCGTACAAGAGCGGCTGGAAGGAGTTCCACGCCATCACCGCCAAGGAGACCCAGGCGAGCGCCATCCGCATCGGCAACCCGGTCTCGCGCACCAAGGCGATCAAGGCGCTGATGAAGCACGACGGCCGCGTCGAGCAGGCGAGCGAGCAGGAGCTCGCCGACGCCACCGCGCGCGCCGACCGCACCGGCCTGTTCAACTGTCCGCACACCGGCGTGGCGCTCGCCGCGCTGATCAAGTTCGTGGCGCGCGGAGAAGTCAAACCGACCGACCGCGTGGTGGTGGTCTCGACCGCGCACGGCCTGAAGTTCGGCAACGTCAAGGCCGACTACCACATGGGCAAGCTGCCCGGCATCGTCTCGACCTACGCCAACCCGCCGGTGCAGCTCGCCGCCGACCGCCAAGCGGTCTACGACGCGGTGATGCGCCACATGGAGAAGAGCTTCGGCTGAGCCGGAGCCCGCATCCCATGCGCCGGCCCACGCCCTTCCGGTCAGCGCCGGCGTTGCTCGCCGTGCTGGCGGTGGCCGTGGCCGTCCTGGTGGGCGGCCCGACGCAGGCCGCCGAGACCCATCTGACCTTCACCGCCGGCGGCCGCGAAGCCTCGGCCACCGTGGCTGGCCTGAGCGAACTCGGCGGGCAGCCATTCGAACTCGGCGTCGACCTGCTGCTGGCCGGGCAGACCTCGCGGCGCGTGACTCTGGCCCTGATAAACGCTCCGCCGGCCGCCAGTCGCCAGGCCTTCGCGCACGCATTGCGCTGCTGGTGGGTGGCGCGGCCGGGCGGCGACGGGCGCGCCACCCTGCTGACCGGCCTGCCGCACGTGCCGCTCGGCACGCTCGAGGTGCGCAGCCGTTCGAGCTCCTTGCGTGGCGATCCCACGATCGAAGACGTGGTGCGGCGGCTGCTCGGGCCGTGGCTCGATGGCGACGCCGGGCTCGCCCTCGAGCAGTCCGATGG
>JACDGQ010000171.1 GCA_013821615.1 Planctomycetota bacterium | reverse complement strand
CCCCGGCGCCGCTGCGGTCGGGCGCCAGCGGCGCCACGCCGGTCGTGGAGATCGTCCACGCGCCCTGGCCGGGCACGCCGACCAGGCACACGCCCTGACCCGGCATGTCGAGCACGCCCAGCACCAGGCGCCCGTCGACCGCGAGCGCGACCTGCACCGCCCACTCGTCGGCGCCCGTCGCGTAGTCGCTGGTGCCGTCGATCGGATCGATGATCCACAGCCGCTGGTTGGCGGTGCGCGCGGCGCTGTCCGCGCACTCCTCGCTGAGGATGGCGTCATCGGGCAGGTGCAGGCCGAGGTGGTGGCGGATGATCGCGTCCGCCGCGAGATCGCCCGGCGTCACCGGCGAGCCGTCCTCTTTGCGCGTCGTGGTGATGCCCGCCTGCATCTGCCGCGCCGTCGCCCCCGCCTCGCGCGCCGCGGCGACGGCGATGGCGACATCCCGGGAGATGGCGAGGGAGGTGGGCAGCGGCAGTACGGCGGTCATGGTCTGGGATCGGGTAACGCCGCCGCGGCCGTCGGCAGCCGCTTCTCGCCGATCTCCTCGAGCAGCCGCGTGATGAGATCATCGACGTCCAGGCTGCCGAGCTTCTCGCCGGCTTGGTTCTGCAGCGACACCGTGCCGTCGGCCATCTCCTGGTTGCCGACCACCGCGAAGTAGGTGACGCGGTCGTTGCGCGCGGTGCGGATCTTCGCGCCCAGCTTGTCGGCGGTGGCGTCGACGCTGGCGCGCAGGCCGACCGACTGCAGTTCCGCGCCGACCTTGTCGGCGTAGGCGCGGTTCTCGTCGGTGATCGGCAGCACGCGGATCTGCTCGGGCGCCAGCCACAGCGGGAACTTGCCGGCGAAGTGCTCGATGAGGATGCCGACGAAGCGCTCGAGCGAGCCGAGGATGGCGCGGTGCAGCATCACCGGGTGGCGCTTCTGCCCGTCCTCGGCGACATAGGTCGCGTTCAGCCGCTCGGCGCTCGGCATCTGGTAGTCGACCTGGATGGTGCCGCACTGCCAGTGGCGGCCGAGCGCATCGACCAGGGTGAACTCGAGCTTGGGCCCGTAGAAGGCGCCCTCGCCCGGAGCGATGGCGTAGCCCAGGCCGGCCTGCTTGCAGGCGTCCGCGAGCGCCGCCTCGGCGCGGTCCCAGGTGGCGTCGTCGCCGACACGCAGCGCGGGGCGCGTCGAGAACTTGACGATGACGCGATCGTCGCCGAAGCCGAAGTCGCGGTAGACCTCCTTGAGCAGGGCGCAGAACGCCGCGACCTCGCCGGGGATCTGCGCCTCGGTGCAGAAGATGTGCGCGTCGTCCTGGACGAAGCCGCGCACGCGCATGATGCCGTGCAGCGCGCCCGAGACCTCGTTGCGCGTGCAGGCGCCGAACTCGGCCAGGCGCAGCGGCAGCTCGCGGTAGGACTTCAGGCCCTGCTTGAAGATCTCGATGTGGCCCGGGCAGTTCATCGGCTTGAGCGCGAAGTGGCGCTTCTCGGACTCGGTGATGAACATGTTCTCCTGGTACTTCGCCCAGTGGCCGGAGCGCTCCCACAGCGACTTGGGCATGATGCTGGGGGTCTTGACCTCGACGTAGCC
This sequence comes from Planctomycetota bacterium, assembly GCA_013821615.1. Taxonomy (GTDB): domain Bacteria; phylum Planctomycetota; class UBA11346; order UBA11346; family UBA11346; genus BOG-1363. Next base: position 5,380 of record JACDGQ010000171.1, on the reverse strand, counting down.
GCGCGCGCCGATCTTGGCGCGGATGTAGTCCTCAAGACTGCGGTAGATCGCCCAGCCCTTGGGGTGCCAGAACACCTGGCCGGGATTCTCCTCATCGATGTGGAAGAGGTCCATCTCGCGACCGAGTTTGCGGTGGTCGCGGCGCTTGGCCTCCTCGATGCGCGTGAGGTGGGCCTTGAGACCCTTGTCGTCGGCGAAGCAGGTGCCGTAGATGCGCGTCAGCTGGTCGCTGGCCTGGTCGCCGTGCCAGTAGGCGCCGGCCACCGACATCACCTTGAACGCGCCGAGCACGCCGGTGCTGGGCACGTGCGGGCCGGCGCAGAGGTCCTCCCACGCGCCGGTGCCGGGCTGGCCCGTCGAGTAGAACGAGATCGACTGCGCGCCCTTGGCGATGGCGCGCTCGGCGTTGTCGTGCTTGTACTTGTCGCCCGCGGTGCGCGCCAGGCCGGCGTCGCAGGCGTAGTCGGTGCGCACGAAGGGCCGGTCGGCCTTGACGATGTCGCGCATCTTCGCCTCGATGGCGGCGAAGTCGGTGTCGGTCAGCGCCTTGGGCTCGCCCGCGGCGTCGACGATGGCCATGTCGTAGAAGAAGCCGTCCTCGATCGCCGGTCCGTAGGCCAGGCGCGTCTGCGGCCACAGCGCGCACACCGCCTCGGCCAGGACGTGGGCGCTGGAGTGGCGCAGCACGTGCAGGGCATCGGGGTTGTCGTTGGTGGCGGTGATGATCGAGAGTTTCGCGTCGGCCGTCAGCGGCCGGTCGAGGTCGCGAATGTCACTGCCGTCGAGCTTGACCGCGATGGCCTTCTTGGCGAGGCCGGGCCCGATCGCCAGGGCGACCTCGCGTCCCGACACCGGTTGGGGGAACGACAGATGCTTGCCGTCGGGCAACGTGAACGTGGGCATGGAATCCTCGGATGATGATTTCGGGAAGGGAGGGCGGCCGCGCGCATCCGCACCAGATGCGGACTCAGCCAGTAGTTCGCGGCGCCGTGGTTCCAACCCTGTCCATGATCCCGACACCGTACCGCCGCCGGGCCGGGGGTCAATTCTCGGTGCGCGACGGCTTTCCGCGGACACTGGTCATAGCGAGACGGACAGCCGGATAGAACAGCAGACGCGGAGGCGCAGAGCCCGGACGAGGAGAGCGGCGGGCGGGCGTGCTGAGCCTCCTCGCCAATCGTGTCGCAGCCCAGGGTCCACGAGCCAAGAAAGCGAAGGCGCGGGCGGAGTGGCGCCGAATCCGGCCCATGCTCTTCCGACCTCCGCGTCTCCGCGCCTCCTGATCTATCCGGTTGTCAGGCCGAACCGCGCTCAGCCCAGCTTCGCCTCGGTCTCGGACGGGGTCTGGTAGTCGACGCCCGCCACCTCGAAGCCGAACAGCGAGCGGAATTCCTGCTTGAAGCTCGCGTAATCGCTGACCTCCAGCACGTTCTCGGTGGTGACCGTCTCCCACAGCGCGGCGACGGCGGCCTGCACCGCGGGCGCCATCTCCCAGTCGTCGATGCGGATGCGGCCCTGGTCATCGAAGGTCGGGGTGACGCCGGGGCCGATCTTGGTTTTGAACAGGCGCACGATCTGCTCGATGGTGCCCTCGTGGCTGCCCTTCTCCTTCATCACCTTGTAGAGCAGGCTGATGTAGAGCGGCACCACCGGGATGGCGCTGGAGGCCTGGGTGACCAGGGCCTTGTTGACGCTGACGTAGGCGCCGCCGCCGACGCTGGTCAGCAGCTCGGCATTGAGCGAGCGCGCGGTCGCCTCGAGATGGTCCTTGGCGCGGCCGATGGTGCCGGCGCGGTAGATCGCGTGGGTCAGCTGCGGGCCGATATAGCTGTACGCCACGGTGCGGAAGCCGTCCGCGAGCAGGTCGGCCGCCTTCAGCGCCGCGATCCACAGCGCCCAGTCCTCGCCGCCCATCACCTTGACGGTGTTGTCGATGTCGGCCTCGGTCGCCGTGGCGATGGTGATCGGCTTGATCTGATCGGTGTCGAGGTCGATGGTCTTCGAGGTATAGGGCGCGCCGATCGGCTTGAGCGTGCTGCTGTGCGTGATGCCGGTCGCGGGATCGGTGCGCTTGGGGCTGGCCAGGCTGTAGATGAGGTAGTCGAGCTTGCCGAAGCGGGCCTTCAGTGCGGCGATGGCCTGCTCCTTGATCGCCACCGAGTAGGCGTCGCCGTTGATGGTCTCGACGGTGCGGCCTGCGGCGGCGGCCAGGCGGTGGACCTCGGCGAGGTTGTAGAAGCCGGCGGAACCCGCCTTTTCGCCCTGCCCGGCGCGCTCGAAGCACACCCCCAGGGCCTTGGCGCCATAGCCGAAGACGCTGGTGATCAGTGAAGACAGGCCGAATCCGGCGCTGGAACCGACCACCAGGGCATTGCCGATGCCGGAACCCGGCCCGGTGCGCTGGGCGATCTCGACCTGACGCTGGACGTTCCGGGCGCAGCCGGTCGGGTGCGAGGTCAGGCAGAGGAAGCCGCGGATACGCGGATTGATGACGACATTGGCCACGGTTTGCACTCCTTGCGCGGTCGGACGGCCCGCCAGGGGGGCGGGAGGACGGGAGCGTGGGGTCGATCTGGCGGGTGCAAGGGCGGTTCTGGGTTTGAGCGGAACAGAAACGGAGTCCAATGGCGACTTCGGGCCCCAAAATGGTCTTTCCGGTCCTGTGATCGAGAGAGGAGTCCGATTTGGAGATAAATAGTGCAACATGGCGGATCATGCCCGGATCTCGCTAGACATTTGCCCTTGGGATGGCATGGTTCGCTCCCCGACGCGCGCACACGGGGTCAACTCAGCCGGTCAAACGGCTATCTGACCTCTCCGCCCGCGTTCGGCGATGACCCAGCGACGAAAGGCTCCCATGCTCCAGCGTTCCCCCACCGGCGGCGACAAAGTGATCCAGTGCCTCGAGCGCGAAGGCGTCGAGGTCATCTACGGTTATTCGGGCGGCGCGGCGATGCCGATCTTCGACGCCCTGGTCGACTCCAAGATCAAGTTCGTCCTGGTCCGCCACGAGCAGGGCGCCACCCACATGGCCGACGGCTATGCCCGCGCCACCGGCAAGCCGGGCGTGGTCCTGGTCACCTCCGGCCCCGGCGCCACCAACTGCGTCACCGGCCTGCTCACCGCGTTGATGGACTCGGTGCCGATGATCGTCCTGACCGGGCAGACCATCACCTCGATGCTCGGCAAGGACGCCTTCCAGGAAGCCGACGTCACCGGCATCACCTACCCGGTGGTCAAGCACAGCTACCTGGTCAAGAACGCCGCCGACATCCCGCGCGTGATGAAAGAGGCGTTCCACATCGCCACCACCGGCCGCCCCGGCCCGGTGCTGATCGACCTGCCCAAGGACATCACCCAGGGCCCGTGCCTGGCGCCGTTCGTCGACAGCGTCAACCTGCCTGGCTACGAGATCCCCGGCAAGGCCGACGCGGCGCTGCTGAAGAAGGCCGCCGCGCTGCTGATGAAGAGCAAGCGCCCGGTGCTGTACGTGGGTCACGGCGCGGTCATCTCCGGCGCCGGTCCGGCGATCATGCAGCTCGCCGAGAAGCTGAACGCGCCGATCGTCAACACCCTGCTCGGCAAGGGCGCCTGCCCCGAGGACCACCCCCTGCACCAGGGCATGCTCGGCATGCACGGCACCGCCTACGCCAACCGCACCGTGCAGCACTGCGACCTGATCATGGCGATCGGCGCGCGCTGGGATGATCGCATCACCGGCAAGCTTTCCGAGTTCTGCAAGGACGCGGCCAAGATCCACGTCGACATCGACGTCGCCGAGTTCAACAAGATCGTGCGCCCCGACGTCTCGATCGCGGCCGACGCGCGCCTCGCCATCGAGGAGCTGGTCCCGCTGATCGACAAGCTCGACACCACCGACTGGCTGAAGGACATCGCCGGCTGGCGCAAGCAGTACCCGCTGAAGTACCCCAAGAAGGGCGGCCTGCGCGCGCAGTACGTGCTCGACCGCCTCGACAAACTCGGCGGCCGCGACTGCATCCTGACCACCGACGTCGGCCAGCACCAGATGTGGGCGGCGCAGTTCTGCCGCACGACCAAGAATCGCCACTGGTTGTCCAGCGGCGGTGCCGGCACCATGGGCTTCGGCTTCCCCGCGGCGATCGGCGCGGCCATGGCCACCGGCAAGCCGACCTGGTGCATCGTCGGCGACGGCGGCTTCCAGATGACGTCGTGCGAGCTGGCCACCGCCATGCTGCAGAAGGCACCGGTCAAGATCCTGATCATCAACAACTCCTACCTGGGCATGATCCGCCAGTGGCAGGAGCTGTTCTTCGACAACCGCCTGTCGGGCGCCGATCTCGAGGGCAATCCCGACTTCATCAAGCTGGCCGGCGCCTTCAACATTCCCGGCAAGCGCGTCAAGCGCGCCGGCGACGTCGACAAGGCCATCAAGTGGGCGATGGCCCACAACGACGGCCCGTGCATGGTCGAGGCCGAAGTGGTGAAGGAGGACAACGTCTTCCCGATGATCCCCGCCGGCGCGCCGCTGTCGGGCATGATCGTCGAGAAGCCCAAGCAGAAGATGGAGAAGCCGACCGGGTCGACCTGAAGGCGACCTGAAGGTCGCCGGTCCGGAAGTCCGGGGGTCCGGAAGTCCGGAAGTCGACAGCCGCGTGCTCCCCAACGCTCTTTTTCACGCCCACCACCCCCGACCACGAGACTTCCGGACTTCCGGACTTCCGGACTTCCGGACCCTCGAGCGTCAGCGAGAGATCCATGACTACCCACCCGACCATCGGCCACCGCGGCACCCAGTTCGAGCTCGACCCCGGCAAGTCGCCGCGCCGCAACCCGGTCACCGACGTGATCACCGCGCCGCTGCACACCATCTCGCTGCTGGTGCGCAACAAGCCGGGCGTGCTGGTGCGCACCGCGCTGATCTTCTCGCGCCGCGGCTACAACATCGAATCGCTGGTGGTCTCGCCGGCGCTGTCGCTGGTCGGCGCCGAGGGCGCGCCCGGCGAGTTCTCGCGCATGACCATCACCTGCTCGGGCGACCTCGACTCGCTCGAGCAGATCATCAAGCAGCTCGAGAAGCTCATCGACGTGGTCCACGCCATCGACCACACCGGCCAGGCGGTGATCGCCAGCGAGCTGGTGCTGGTCAAGCTCAAGGCCGACCTCAAGCACCGCACCGAGATCCTGCAGGTCGCCGAGAACTACAAGGCCAAGGTCGTCGACTACGGCACCGAGTCGCTGATCCTGCGCTGCGCCGGCGAGTCCGAGAAGCTCGACGCCTTCGTCATGCTGCTGCGCCCGTTCTCGATCACCGAGCTGGTGCGCTCGGGCAAGATCCTGATGGCGCGCGGCCTCGACGAGACCTGAGCCGGCGGTCATGCTGCGCCGCCGCGTCCTGCGC
>JACDGQ010000170.1 GCA_013821615.1 Planctomycetota bacterium | reverse complement strand
CTGCCGGCCTGCGTGACGCGGTCGAGCTCCTCTGCGGCGCCGGCGAAATCGTGGCCGGCCGCGAGCAGCTCGCCGCGCAGCAGGTGGGCCTCGTGGTGCTCGCCGTCGAAGCGCAGCGCCGCCTCGACCGTCTTGAGCGCCTCGGCCGCCTGGCCACCGTCGATCTGGAGGTGCGCCTGGGCGACCAGCGCCGGGCCGGCGAGCTGCTCGGCGGCCTTGCGCCCCTGCTGCTCGGCGGTGACCGCGTTCAGCGCCTCCTGGGCACGGCGGCGCTCGAACTTCTCCTGGTGCAGGGCCTGGGTGGTGACGACCAGGAACAGCACGCTCAGCACCAGGATGAGGGGGCCCAGCACGCCGATGGCGATGCTCGCGGCGCGATTGCGGCGCATCAGCTTGCGCAGCGTCTCCCACGCCGAGTCGACCTTGGCCGAGACGCTGCGGCCATCGAGGTAGAGCTCGAGGTCGCGGCGGAAGTCCTCGACCCATTGGTAGCGGCGGAATTGGGAGTGGTGCAGGGCCTTGAGCGCGATCGCCGAGAGCTCGGGCGGGATGGTGCGGGCGGGGGCGCGCATCTCCGGCGCGTCGATGCGGCCCGCCTTGGCGGCTTCGATGAGGTCCTTGGCGTTCTTCCCGCGCACCGGCGCGCTCAACGTCAGGCTCTCGTAGAGCAGGGCGCCGAGTGCGTAGACGTCGCTGCGCCGGTCGATGCGCGCGGTGTCGCCGCGCGCCTGCTCGGGGGCCATGTAGGCGGGGGTGCCGGCGACCTGCCCGACGCGGGTGTCGGCGAGGCCGCCACCGCGGCTGCTGGTCACCAGCGAGTCGTCGCCGACCTGGGCGAGTAGGTCGTCGCCGGGTGGGGTCTGGCGACGGGCGATGCGCTGGGTGCCGTGCTTGGAGACGATGCGCGTGGTGCCGTCGCCGGCGGTGCGCGGGTCGAGGGGCGGCTCGTCGTCGACCGTGCGCACGGCGGCGATGCCCAAGCCGTCGGCGCCGCCCGCGGTCGGCCGCTTGGCCGCGATCTTGGCCAATCCCCAGTCCATCACCAGGACCTCGCCGAAGCGTCCAACCATGATGTTGGCGGGTTTGAGATCGCGGTGCAGCACGCCCTTGTGGTGGGCGAAGGCGATGGCGTTGGCGACGTCGACCAGGATGCGCACCAGGCGCGGTAGGACGAACTCCTTGAGGGCCTCGGGGTCGCCGTCGCGCAGCTGGCGGAAGATCTGCGCCAGGCTGCGCCCCTTGACCAGCTTCATGGTGAAGTAGGGGCGCCCGTCGTGGTCGACACCCATCTCGTGCACCGGCACGATCCCGGGGTGCTCGAGCTGGCCGGTGACCTGCGCCTCCTCGATGAAGCGCGCGCGCATCTGGCGGTCCTCGCCAAGCATGACCTTCATGGCCACGTGCCGGCGCAGGTCGTTGTCCTGGACCTTGAGGATCGCGCCCATGCCGCCGCGGGCGATCTCGCCGAGCTTCTCGTACTGGTGCGGAGAGCTGCTGCGCCCGGTGACCGGGGCGGTTTCGACGTGCGGATGGGTGGTGGCCTCACCGGCCGCTTTGGCGGTCCGGCGCGCCAAGGGCTCGGTGGCCGGGGCGCCGCTCTCCGGCTGTGGATCGCCATCGTCCGATGCCGGCCGCTGGACTTTTCGCGAAGGCTCCATGGAGAGGACCATGGACGCCCGAAGCCTCAGCACAAGAGCGGGTTGCAGATCCTCGCCAGGGGTGAGCGCCTCAGCCCGCGTCGGCGGCGTCGCTGGTCGCGCGGCGCAGCAGACGGTTGGGCACATAGCTCCAGAACGAGGTGCGGCGACGGATGATCCTGCCCTCGCTCTCACCGCGTGCACCGGCGCGCGCGCCCGTCCCGGCCACCTCGCCCTGGGGCAGGCTGGCGATCAGGTCGCCGAGCAGCTCGAGCAGTTCGGCGTGCGACTGGATGCGGTTGGAGGGGTCGCGGGCCATCATCGACATGATCAATTGCGAAAGTCGGCGTTCGACCCCCGGATGGACCAGGTGGGGCGGGATCGGCGCCTCGCTCAGGCGCTTGACCATCAGCTGGATGGGATCGGGGTCGGCGAACGGGGTGCGACCGGTGACGGCATGGTAGATGGTCGCGCCCAGGGCGTAGATGTCGCTGCGCTGGTCGGCGGCGACGCGGCCGCCCTCGACCTGTTCGGGGGCGATGTAGGAGGGCGTGCCGGCGACCCGACCGTGCTGGAAGAGCCCGTTGAAGCCCTTTTCGGCGGTGACCATGGCGGTGGACGGGCGCTTCGCCGCCAGGGTGCTCTTGGCCAGGCCGAAGTCGGCGATCTTCACCTGTTCATCGCTGGTGGTCAGGATGTTCGCGGGCTTGATGTCGCCGTGCACCAGGCCGACCGTCTCGTGGGCATAGGCCAGGGCCTCGACGACCTGGAAGAACAGCGGCAGGGCGAGCTCGCCGGGCAGGCGCTGGTGGCGCTCGATGAGCGCGGCCAGCGAGGGTCCGTCGGCCAGCTCCATGACCAGGTGCGGGAAGTCGCCCTGGTCGTTGAAGTCGAAGATGCGCAGGATCGCCGGGTGGTTGAGGCGGGCGAGCAGGTGCGCCTCGTTGGCGGTCATCAGGTGGTGCGAGTCGTCGCCGAAGCCGGGCATCAGCACCTTGACCACCACGTCGATGCCCAGGGTGGCATGCTCGGCGCGGTAGACCACGGCGCTGCCCCCTCGGCCCAGTTCGCCGCGCAGGGTGCAGCGTCCGAGCACGGTGCCCGGCTCGGGCGGCGCGAAGATGCGCACCGCCTGGGTGGCGTCGCTGTCGGGGGCGTGGCGGCGGGTGGTGGGATGGTCGCCCGTGCGGACGCGCATGCGCGCGCTGGTGCTGGTGCGCTTGCCGTGCTGCGTGGCCGGCTCGCCCGGCTTGCCGGCCTGCCACAGGCGCTCCGGCGGGTATTCGGCGAGCATGCGCTCGACCGCGTCGAGGATCGACGCGGTGTCCTTGCTGATGTTGTTGCCGGGTTCCTCGGCGCTGCCGGCAGCGGCGGCCGGCGCGAGTTCGAAGCGGAACTCGGCTTGGCCGATGACGATCAGCCGGGCCAGCGCGGGTGGGCCGGTGATGGCATCGAAGGCGGCGGCGCGCACGGCGCCCAGCGCGAAGCGCACCGTGCCGGTGTGACCGCGGCCGGACAGATGCAGGGTGCCGGTGACGCAGGTGCGGTGCAGCATGCGCACCAGTTCCAGCACTTCACGTCCAGAAACGGTGCCGTGGAAACGGTCGTCGTTCGGCTGGAAGGGTGGGGAGTCCATCGGAAGGTGTCGCCGGTCTGGAGTTTAGACCGGGATCGGCTGTCGCACCACTGGTAATCCGCCGGCTGGGGTGTCGGGCCGTGCAACGTTCCCGCGGTCTTCATCGTTAAGCGGTCATGCATTGGTGGGGTGTCGTATTCAGTGAGGGGGGCGGTGCCCAAGGCCGCCCCCAGCGACCCATTCCCAAGGCTTGCCGGGCCGGCACGGTGGCGGCATGCCCCTCGTGACCATCCGCGTACGCTCTGCCGCCGCCCCCGACCAACTCGCCTGGCTGACCATGCGCGTGAGCCGCCGCGAGGACCACCACATCCACTTCCAGGCCGAGGTCGCCACCGCCCTGGCCAAGGACGCGGTCAGCTTTCTGGCGCCGCTGACCCCGGCCCAGGCCCAGGTGGTCAAGTCCGAGATCACCGGCGGCATCCTCATGGCGCGCAAGCAGGCCGGCAAGGTCGGCTTCGTCGTCGAGCTGCTCTCGCTCGGCGGCAGCGTCGGCGACGAACGCACGGTCTCCGCCCTGCCATCGGTCGCGTTCGCCGTAGCGGCGACCCTGGCGGTGGTGCAGGGGCTCGGCATCGAGGATCTGCGCACCGCACCGCGTGGCGGCTTCCAGTGGAAGCTCGACGCGGTGGAGGTCGTCGAGGAGGAACCCTAGACTTCCGGCAAACCACGGTTTTTGCCGCAGAGACGCAGAGAGGGCCTGCTGGCGAAGGGGAAAGGTGCGGCCAACCACGGTTTTTGCCGCAGAGACGCAGAGCGGCTGAGAGGGCCGCAGAGGGGAGTTTCTAGCGAAGGGGAAGGATGACGTGCGAACGTGGCGGCTGCACCAGCGTCAGCCTGCAGAACCCTTCAGGCCGTCCTCTGCGGCCCTCTCCGCACCTCTGCGTCTCTGCGGCAAGATCCTTCGGGCTCTCCGCTCACGCCCCGTGGCACTTCTTGAACTTCTTGCCGCTGCCGCAGTGGCAGGGGTCGTTGCGGCCGGGCGCGGGTTCGCTCTTCACGAACGGCTTCTGCGTCGGGGTCTGGCCGTCGACGTAGTGCCAGCGGCCCTCGACGCGGCTGAACTCGCTGCGCTCGCGGTGCGCGTGGTCGGCGCCGTTGAGGTGGAAGCGGGCGATGAACTCGACCATGCCGATCTGGTCGTCGGCGCCGCCGGCCTCGGTGGCGACGACCTCCAGGCCCTGCCACTGCGACTTGGTCGCCCAGGCCACCGCGGCCTCGCGGTTGAACTCGCCGCGCCGCGACGGGTGGTCGGTGGCGGCGATGTAGTCGATCTGGTTGAGCACGTAGGCGCTGTAGCGCGAGCGCATCAGCGCCTCGGCGGTCGGCGCCGGCGCGCTGCCGCGCAGGTAGGGCGCGCAGCAGGCGGCGAAGGTCTTGCCGCTGGTGCAGGCGCAGGGCGCGTCGTCAGCGAGGGTGATGGCGGGAGAGGTGCTGGTGTTCATGCGGTCATCCGTTCTGGGGGTCGAGCGACTCGATCTCCTCGTTCAGGGTCAGCCAGGCGGCCTCCTCCTGATCGAGCTGCGCGGCGACCACCGCCAGGCGGGCGGTGGCGTCGGCGTCGTAGCGGGTGGGATCCTGGGCCATGCGCGCGAGCAGCGACTTCTTCTCGCCGTCGAGGGCGGCGACCGTGCGCTCCACCGTCTTGAGGCGGTTGCGCGCCTTGGAGAGCTTGTCCTGGCGCTCGCGGCGCGCGGCGGGGTCGAGCGCACTCTTTCCGCCCTGGACGCCGACCGCATCGGCGCGCTTCGCCGCGGGCTGCGCGTCGAGGCGCGCCTCCTGCTGGATGCGGTAGACGTAGGCCGCGTAGTCGTCGGGGTAGAGCTCGACCTTGCCGTCCTTGACCTCGATGATCTGGGTGGCGACGACGCTGACGAAGGTGCGGTCGTGGCTGGTGAAGAAGACCGTGCCGTTGTAGTCCTTGAGCGCCGTGGCCAGGGCCTCGACGGTCTCGAAGTCGAGGTGGTTGGTCGGCTCGTCGAGCAGCAGCACCGGGCACTTGGCGAGCAGCAGCCCGGCCAGGCACAGGCGCGCGCGTTCGCCACCGGACAGCACATCGATCTTCTTCAGCACGTCGTCGCCGCGGAACAGGAAGCTGCCCGCCATGTTGAGGATGACCTGGGTCGGGGTGGTCGGCCCGGGGCCGCTCGACGCCGCCTTTTCCAGGTAGCGCTGCACGGTCTGCTGCGGGTCCATCGCGCCGAAGACGTGCTGCGCGTAGTAGCCGATGCGGATCTCGTGGCCCCACTTCAGCTCGCCCGCCCTGGGCTTCAGCACCCCGGCGATGGTGTTGAGGAAGGTGGTCTTGCCCTGGCCGTTGTCACCGAGCACCGCGACGTGCCGGCCGCGTTCGATCTCGAGGTCGATGCCGCCGGCGATGGTGCGCTCGGCATAGCCGATGCCCAGCCCGGTCAGGCGCAGCGCGGTGCCCTTGCGGGTCTCGACCGCGGGCATGGTGATGGTCACCGACGACAGCGGGTTGTCGATCGCGATGGTCTGCAGGCGGTCGAGCATCTTGGCCTTCGACGCGGCCTGGGTGGCCTTCGAGGCCTTGGCCTTGTTCTTGTCGACGAAGGTCTGCAGCTGCTTGCGGCGGATCTCCATGTTGGCGTTGACCGCCTCGGCCTGGACGCGCTGCTCGGTCTTGTAGCCGAGGTAGGCCTCGACGTTGCCCGGGTAGAGCACGATGCGCCCGTTTTCGACCTCGAGCGTCGACGAGCAGGTCTTCTTGAGGAATTCGCGATCGTGCGAGACGATCATGAAGCCGCCCTCGTAGTCGGCGAGGAAGTTCTCGAGCAGCACCAGGGTCTTGAGGTCGAGGTAGTTGGTCGGCTCGTCGAGGATCAGGAAGTTGGGATCGCGCAGCAGCATCGCGCAGAGCTTGACGCGCGTCTGGAAGCCGCCCGAGAGGCTGGCGATCTGACGTTCCAGCAAATCGTTCTTGAGCATGAAGCGGCCGGCGAGCTTGCCGCACTGCCAGTCCTCCTTGCCCGAGTAGCGCATCAGGAAGCCGAGCACGGTCTCGCCGGGCTTGAAGGGATCCTTCTGCTCGAGGTAGCTCAGCCGCAGGTCGGCATGCTTGCTGATGCGCCCGCTGTCGAGCTCCTCCTCGCCGAGGATGATGCGGCACAGCGTCGACTTGCCGGCGCCATTACGGCCGATCACGCCGATCTTGTGGTCGTCGCAGATCGCCGCGCCGGCGTCGTCGAGAATGGCGTTGGCGCCATAGCTTTTGTGCAGGTTCGAGAGCTGGAGCAGGGTCTTGGGCATGGTCAGTCGCGCTGGGGAGGGCGCACGGTAGGCGGCACGCGGGGGCGGGCAATGGACAGGCGGGGCTGTCGTTCCGTGCGTCAAAGGTCCGCTGCCAACATGGCAGCCGTCAGCCGTCAGCCGTCAGCCGTCAGCTCCCTGCCGCACTCAAGCCCCAGCCCGTTCGCTCAGCTCCGTCCAGCGCCCGTACAGCCGCTCGACCTCGCTCTGCGCGAGCGCCAGATCGGAGCAGGCGGTGGCCATCAGCGACGGGCTGTTCACCACCTTGGCCGTGCCGATGCGCTCCTGCAGCATGGCCACCGCCTCCTCGGCCTTGGCGAGCTTGTCATCGAGGCCCTCGAGCTCGCGGCGCTCCTTGCCGGTCAATGGGCGGATGAAGCCCTTGGTGGCGGGCTCGCCCGGCGCTGCCGGAGCGGCCTTCGCC
>JACDGQ010000169.1 GCA_013821615.1 Planctomycetota bacterium | reverse complement strand
GCCGGAGACGGCGGGGCGGGGCTTGGCGTCGGCGGCGCCGAGCAGCCCGGGGGCAACGGCGGTGAGCAGGACGAGGCAGACGGAGAGCAGGCGGGACATCACGACCTCGGCAGAGCGCAGCGGCGGCAGGAAGGAACCAGGATGAACGTTGCCAGGGAATGCAGGTTCAGACCCGGCCATGTCGGACGATGCGCCCGTCGCGATGTGCCGAACGATGCATCCGCGCCCCTTCCCAGAGAGCTGGCGCAAGCCCTGCCGAGGGTAGGGGTTTATGGACAGCGTCTGGCGTGCCGCTCGCGATCATGGCTGGGCAGGCGAGCCGCCGCATGTCCCGACATCCGGCGCCGTCCCTGCTGGCGTCATGCACAGTCGCCGGGGGACGTCCGCGGCGGGAAGTGCGCCCGCCCCGGCCCATGGCACACTCATTCCCCCGCGGAGAGGCTCATGCGCAAGTTCATCGGCGAAATCCTGGTCGAGATGGAGGCGTGCAGCGCCGCCCAGGTCAAGGAGGCGCTCAACAAGCAGATGCAGGGCGACCGCCGCCCCATCGGCGAGATCATGACCGAGCTCGGCAGCTGCCAGCCAGAGGACGTGGCGCGCGCACTCGCCGAACAGTTCGACATGCGCTTCTACGACCTCGAGACCATCGACATCCCGCAGCGCGTCATGGAGCTCATCCCCCACGACCTGGCCAAGGAGAAGAAGGTCTGCCCGGTCGGCCTGAACGGTCGCACCCTGTCGGTGGCGATGACCAATCCGCTCGACCTCGAGGTGGTCGACACGCTGCGCTTCTCGACCTCGCTGGCGATCGAGGTCGGCGTGGCCAGCGAGCGCCAGATCATGGCCATGCTCGAGAAGACCTGGGGCCTCTCCGAGAACAAGCTCGACCAGATGATGGGCGAGATGACCGAGGACATCGCGCTGCGCGGCAGCGACGGCGACGGCGAGGAGGGCGACGACGCGCTGATCGTGCGTTTCGTGCAGCAGATCATCAGCAACGCCCTGACCAACCGCGCCTCGGACATCCACGTCGAACCGATGTCCGACCACCTGCGCATCCGCTACCGCATCGACGGCGTCTGCTTCACCATGGACCCGGCGCCGAAGCGCCTGCAGGGCCCGGTCATCCAGCGCCTGAAGATCATGGCCGACATGATGATCGAGGAGAAGCGCAAGCCGCAGGACGGGCGCATCAAGGTCAAGATCGGCGACAAGCGCATCGATTTGCGCGTCTCGTGCCTGCCCGCGGTGCACGGCGAAAGCGTGGTCATGCGCATCCTGGACGGCGAGAATCTGAAGCTGTCGCTGGACGACATGGGTTTCGACGCCGGCGACCTCAAGCTGTTCTCGGGGCTGATCCGCCGACCCAACGGCATCGTCCTGGTCACCGGCCCGACCGGCTCGGGCAAAACCACCACGCTCTACGCCACGCTGCACACCCTCAACACCATCGACCGCAAGATCATCACCGCCGAAGATCCGGTCGAATACCACCTCTCCGGCATCAACCAGTGCCAGGTCAACCACAAGATCCACCTCGATTTCCCACGCATCCTGCGCTCGATGCTGCGCCAGGCGCCCAACGTCATCCTGGTCGGCGAGATCCGCGACGCCGAGACCGCGCAGATCGCCATCCAGGCCTCGCTGACCGGGCATCTGGTGTTCTCGACGCTGCACACCAACGACGCGCCCAACGCCATCACCCGCCTCATCGACATGGGCGTGCCGCCGTTCCTGGTCGCGACCTCGATCCAGGCGGTGCTGGCCCAGCGCCTGGTGCGTACCAACTGCCCGAAGTGCCTCGAACCCTACACCCCCGACGCGGTGCACCTGGCCGCGCTCAACCTCAAGCCCGACCAGCTCGCCGGCCAGCAGTTCAAGCGCGGCAAGGGCTGCGACCACTGCAAGGGCTCGGGCTACCGCGGACGCAAGGGCATCTTCGAGATGATGGTGATGAACCGCCAGCTGCGCGACCTGGCGTTCTCCAAGGCCTCGACCTCGGAGATCCGCCGCGTCGCCATCGCCAACGGCATGAACTCCCTGGCCATGGACGGGGCGCGCAAAGCGCTGCAGGGGATCACCACGCCGGATGAGATCCTGCGCATGGCGAAGACGGACAGCTGAAGGCAGGAGGGCGCAGGGAAGAAGGGAGAGCGGAAACGGACCTGGAGTGAGCGCGCCCGAGGAGTTCGTGCATGTCGGGATACGCCATTTTACCTGTGGTTCCGGCTGGGCACCCTCGACCACCCGGCCGTCCCCACCTTCCTCTCGCCTGCCCCGTCGCCGTTCTCCTCTCTCCCCCTCTTGCCTTCCCCTGCTCCCTCTTGCCTTCCCCTGCTCCCTCTTGCCTGCCCTTCCCCCCTCCTGCTTCCTTGTCACAACTCCAGACGGGGGCCGTATCTGGCGGGTCCGATGCGGGCTCGCAGGCATGGTGAAACAGCGTTGTCCTGCCTTGCATCCCGTCATCCTCACCTAGTCTTAGGTCGATATGGCCGCAACGGTTGCGTTCTGGTGCACGCAGTGTGGCTACCGCCAGGATGTCCCTGAGCGTCTGGTTGATCGCAAGGTCAAGTGCCCGAAGTGCGAGACCCGGCAGATCCTGCGTTCGAAGGGTCCCAACCAGGTCCTGAAGAAGGGTGAGAAGGGCGACACCAGCGTGGTCACCCGGCGTTCCACCGGGACGGCGGCGCACACCGCCGGCCCCCAGCCGACCCTGCCGGGAACGCGCACCATCAAGGCGACGACCTCGCTCAACCATTCCTTCACCACGCCGCCGACCGTGGTCGAGCCCGCGGACAAGGACGTCAACAGCTTCGACGAGCTCGATTTCGAGGCCACCGAGGACGACTTGCCGGGTGGCGCGCCGCCCGCCAATGCCGCGGAGGAGGATTCGCTGGAGAGCGTCTTCGGCCCGTCGAGCGTCAGCGGCATCCTGCCGAAGAAGCCGGTGGGGCCCAGCACCCAGACCGTGCACACCACGCAGATCAGCCAGCTCTCGCTGCTCGGCGGCACGCTCGGCGGCGGCAACTCGCTCGGCACCATCCGCCCGACTACCGACACCTACGCCAAGAAGATCAGTATCGCGGCGGGCTACCAGCTCGGCACGATCCTCGGCCGCGGCGGCATGGGCGCGGTGCACGCCTCGCGCCAGCTCGCGCTCGAACGCACGGTCGCGATCAAGACCATGCTCGCGAAGGGCGACGGCTCTGCTGCCAGCCGCTTCCGCGCCGAGGCCATGGTCATGGCCCTGCTCGAGCACCCGAACATCATGCCCGTGCACGACCTGATCAGCGCCGAGAACGGCGAGCTGCAGCTGGTCATGAAGAAGGTCGAGGGCGTGACCTGGCGCGAGCTGAACTACCCCTCGACGCCCGCGCAGATCCGCCGCGCCATGGCGATGAAGCTCGACGACCACGTCGAGATCCTGCTCAAGGTCTGCGACGCGGTCGCCTTCGCGCACGCCAAGGGCATCATCCACCTCGACCTCAAGCCGGCGAACATCATGGTCGGCGCCTTCGGCGAGGTGCTGGTCCTCGACTGGGGCTGCGCGATGGCCTTCACCGACATCGGCAACGACGCCGTGCCCAAGGTGATGAACTTCCGCGGCCTGTCGGGCACCCCCGCCTACATGGCGCCGGAGATGGCCGGGCAGACCGGCAATCTCGGCCCGCACACCGATATCTACCTGCTCGGTGCGATCCTCTTCGAGCTGGTCGCCGGCCACCCGCCGCACAAGGCCGACTCGCTGCAGTCCTCGATCGCGCACGCCGCGGCCAACGACATCACCCCGCCGCAGCTCGAGCGCGGCGGCAAGAAGATCCCCTCCGAGCTGGTCGAGCTGGCGATGCGCACCATGAGCCGCGACATCGCGCAGCGGCCGTCGACCGTCGCCGACCTCGCCCAGCAGCTGCGCGATTTCCGCCGCCACGAAGAGGCGATCACCGGCGTCGACACCGCGCGCACCCGCCTGGCCGCGGCCACCAGCCAGCCCGACAAGGCCGACGATCTCTACCGCCAGGCGCTCGCCGCCTGCGAGCAGGCGGTCGCGCAGTGGCCCGAGTACGGCGTCGGCCGCGACCTGCTCGGGCAGATCCTGCTCGGCTACGCCCAGTACCTGCACGGCACCGGCGCCTTCCGCCTCGCCCAGGGCAAGGCCGAGGCGGCGATCGAGTTCGGCGGGCGCCACGACGACCCGACCCTGGTCAAGGCGGCGCGCGACGTGCACGCCACCGCGGTCTCGGACGAGCGCTTCCAGCAGGCGCGCACGCGCAACATGCGCGTGCTGCTCGCCGGCCTGGTGGTGCTGATGGCCGTCGGCATCATCGGCCTGGGCTACGGCATGTCGCAGGCCAGCACCCAGGACACGCGCATCCACAGCGAGTCGCAGCGCTACGACGACCTGCTCGAATCGCTCGACAAGGAGCGCAAGGAGCGCCTCGGCGAGCAGGGCCTCTACGCCCCGGTGCTGCTCGAGACCGCCGCGCGCGCGGTCGAGCAGCGCAACTTCAAGAAGGGCCTCGATGCGCTCGACGCCGCCGCGCGTCTGGCGCCGAAGCTCGACCAGGCGCTGCTGCTCAAGGCCGAGATCCTGGCCGGCCAGCAGCAGTACGCCACGGCGCTGCCGGTGCTCGACCAGTACCTGGCCCGGCATGGCGACGACAACCTCGCCAAGCACCTGCACGACCTGGTCACCAGCCTCAAGGCCGCGCCCACCCCGCAGCTCGAAAGCGAGCTCGGCGACCTCTTCATCAGCCAGAACCTCTTCACCCTCGCCGAGGGCCGCAAGCTGACGCCCGAGTCGCAGCTGCGCTTCTACACGCGCGCCCTCGAGAAGGTGTGGCCGGGCGCCGCGGCCAACCTGCGCATGACGGACGGCCGGCTCGACTTCGTGCGCGAGACCGGCAAGGACGGCCCCAGCAACCCGCAGGGCGTGACCGACCTCACGCCGCTGCGTGGCCTGCCCTTCCGCGAGCTGTGGCTGCAGGACACCCGCATCACCAGCATCGCGGCGCTCAAGGACATGCCGCTCAAGGTGCTGATCCTGGCGCGCGCGCCGGTGCGCGACCTCGGCCCGCTCGCCGGTGGCGAGCTCGAGGTCCTCGACATCAGCGAGAGCAACGTCGCCGACCTGCGCCCGCTGCAGGGCCTGCAGCTGCGCAGCCTGGCCGCGTCCGGCACCGGCGCGATCGACCTGCTGCCGCTCTCGGACATGCCGCTGCGCGATCTCGATCTCGCGCGCACCAAAGTCGTCGAGATCTCGGCGCTGGCGCGCTGCACGCGGCTGCAGCGCCTGAACCTCGCCGGCACGCACGTCAGCAACCTCTCGATGCTGTCGACGCTGCCGCTGCAGTCGCTGTCGCTGCGCGACACCGCGGTTTCCGACCTCTCGGACCTGCGCGGCGTGCCGCTGACCGCGATCGACCTGGCCAACACCGCGGTGCGCACCCTCGGCCCGCTGGCGCGCGCCCCGCTCGAGGAGCTCGATGCCGAGGGCTGCCGCGCGCTCGCCACCCTCGACGGCCTCGCCGGGCTGCCGCTCAAGCGCCTCAACATCGTCGGCACGCGCATCACCGACCTCGGCGCGCTGGCCGGCGCGCCGCTCGAGCGCATCGACTTCAACCCCGCGCAGATCACCGCCAACCTGGACGTCCTGCGCAAGATGCCCACGCTGACGCAGATCGGCCCCGATCCGGTGCGCACCCCTGCCGAATTCTGGCGCAAGCACGATGCCGAACACTGACCGCGCGGACCCCTCACCGGGCGGGCAGGCCGGGCGCGACCTGCGCCGCGCGTCGGCCGCCATGGCCGCGCTGGTGCCACCCACCGTGCCGGTGGCGGTGCAGGCGCTGATCATCACCGCGCGCAAGCGCGGGCTGCTCGACGACGACGGGCTGCAGCGCGTCGGCAAGCGCGCGATGCGCCGCGAGCTGCGCAGCCTGGGCGAGGTGCGCGCCTGGCTGGCGAGCGGCAAGGACTGCACGCCGCGCCTGGCGCAGTCGCTGCTCGAACTGCTGCCCGAGAGCGACCACATCATCGTCGGCGGCAACCGCCTGCTCAGCCACCTCGCCGACGGTGGCATGGGCCGCGTCCACCTCGCCGAGAGTCGCGACGGACGCATGGTGGTGATCAAGATGCTGCGCCCGGAGTTCAGCAGCAACACGCGCTACGCCTACCGCTTCGAGCGCGAGGCCGCGATCACCGCGCAGCTCGACCACATCAACCTGGTGCGCTGCCTGGGCCACGGGCGCAGCGACGATGGCCAGCTCTACATGGTGCTGGAATACGTGCACGGCGGCGACCTCGACTGCCTGCTCGCGCAGGGCCACAAGCTCAGCGAGGGCGAGGCGCTGCTGGTCGCGTACCAGGTGTGCAAGGCGCTCGAGCACACCCACCGCATGCATCTCATCCACCGCGACATCAAGCCGAGCAACATCTTCCTCGCGGCGGACGGCACGGCCAAGCTCGCGGATTTCGGCCTGTCGCGTGCGACCGACGTCGAGTACTCGATGGCGACGGTCGAGGGCAAGGCCATCGGCAGCCCGTTCTTCATGGCGCCCGAGCAGGCGCAGGGTCTGAAGGACATCGACATCCGCGCCGACCTCTACGCCATCGGCTGCGTGCTGTTCTACGCGCTGACCGGTAACCCCCCCTTCACCGGCACACCGGTCGAGGTGCTGACGCGGCACATCCGCGACAAGGTCCCGGACGTGCGCCAGCAGCGCCCGGAGATCGGCGAGCGCACCGCGAAGACCATCCTCAAGCTGATGCTCAAGGAGCGCGAGCAGCGCTTCCAGACGCCCGGGCGCCTGGGCGAGAGCCTGGCCAAGACCATGAGCCTGCTCGGTCTCGAGCCCGAGCGCGCGCTGGCGCAGGACACCATCAGCCGCTCGCTGCCATCGCCGGGCCAGCCCGACGCCCCCCTACCGCCGCCGGCGCAGGACGTGGCCACGCCCGCGCCACAGACCCTGGCAC
>JACDGQ010000168.1 GCA_013821615.1 Planctomycetota bacterium | reverse complement strand
TGAGTGCGCCGCGCTGCCACCCGCCCACCCACACTCCATACATACCTCAGCGTCCCTAAGGAAACACCCATGAAGATCGGCCAGAAGATCGTCCTCGGCTTCTCCAGCATCCTGGTCATCGCCGGCGCCCTCGGCGCCCTCGGCATCACCAGCATGCTCTCGGTCAAGTCGCAATCGGGCGACCTCTCCAACGAGTACATGCCCGAGATCGCGGTCGCCTCCGACCTGGAGCGCGAGGTGCGCCTGGCGATGTACGACCTCCGCATCTACGGCACCACCGGCGAGGAGCAGCTCCTGACCAGCGGTCGCCTGCACCTCACCGAGGTCGACCATCACATCACCGAGGCCGTCGAGCTGTCCAAGCGGGCGACCAAGCTGGCGGCGCTGCCCGGTGCCATCACCGAGATGAGCGCCAACCTCGGCGAGTACCGCAAGCGCATCGAGGAGACCGAGGCGATCAACAAGGAACGCACCACGATCACCGAGCGGCTCAACGCGGAGGTCAAGGAGCTCTCCGCCAAGACCGCTGAGTTCTTCGCCGGCCAGATCAAGCACGGCAAAGCCGACGTCGACGCAGCCAAGGAGCCGGACGCGCTCAAGGAGCGCCTACTCAAGGTCGACCTGGCCCAGGAGGTGCTGTCCACCATCGCCGGCGCCCGCGTGACGCTGTGGCGCAGCATCGGCGAGCGCCACTTCGACGAGATCGAGAAGGCACGCGACCATTTCGCCAAGACCGCCCTGGCCATCAAGGCGCTGCTGCCGATCACCCGCGTCCCCGCTGACATCGACGAGCTCAAGTCGATCGAGGGCCTGATCGCAGCCTACGCCCAGGCGGTGGGCGAGATGCACCGGAACCTGATCGCCGCCGGCGAACTCGGGACGCTGCGCGCGAAGGCCGGCTCGGCCTTCGCCAACAGTGCCGAGACGCTCTCCAAGAAGGGCATGGCCCACACCAAGGAGGTCGCCGACAACGCCCGCGAATCGCTCGGCGCCAGCTCGTTGACCATGATCATCGGCCTGATCGTCGCCGCGGTGGTGGGCATCGGCATGGCCGTCATGATCACGCGCGGCATCGTGCGTTCGCTGCTGCGCATGGTCGACGACCTGAGCGGCTGTTCGGCGCAGACCGCCGAGGCGGCCTCGCAGGTCGCCACCGGTTCGCAGGCGCTGGCCGATGGCACCACCAAGACCGCCGCCTCGCTGGAGGAGACCTCGGCGAGCATGGAGGAGATGGGCAGCCTGGTGCGCCAGACCACCCAGAACACCGACAGCGCCAGCGGTCTGGCGCTGAAGGCGCGCGAGGCCGGCGACCAGGGCGCGTCCGCGATGTCCGACCTCGCCAAGGCCATCGCCGAGATCAAGGCCAACGCCGACCAGACCGCCAAGATCGTCAAGACCATCGACGAGATCGCCTTCCAGACCAACCTGCTGGCGCTCAACGCGGCGGTTGAAGCCGCGCGCGCCGGCGACGCCGGCAAAGGCTTCGCGGTGGTCGCCGAGGAGGTGCGCAACCTCGCCCAGCGTGCCGGCCAGGCCGCGCGCAACACCAGCGAGCTGATCGAGAAGAGCGTCAAGAGCGCCGAGGCGGGCGTCAGCCTGTCGGCCAGCGTCAGCAAGGTGGTCGGCGAGATGACCGGCGCCTCGCGCAAGGTCAGCGACCTGGTCGGCGAGATCGCGGCCTCGGCCAAGGAGATCGCGCAGGGCATCGATCAGGTCGGCAAGGCGGTGCGCCAGATGGATCAGGTCACCCAGGCCAATGCCGCCTCGGCCGAGGAGAACTCGGCGGTCGGTGAAGAGATGAGCGCCCAGGCGCGGACCCTCGACGAGCTGGTCGGCAGCCTCGAGAGCATGGTGCGGTCCACGACGGGTGGCGCCGAGCGGGCAGCCGTCCGGCACCAGCCCGTCGCCAAGGCGCCGCGCAGCGCGCCCGCGGGTACGAACGGCCATAACGGCCACGCCACCCCGGCGGCGCTGCAGCGCGGGAATCTCGCCCATCAGGCCAAGCAGACCATCCCCTTCGACGACGACGGCGACGACCAGGCGACCCTGAAGCGCTTCTAGGCCCCCTGCACCGGAGTGCACCCAGCGGAACCCGCCCATGGTCACGGACGCCCTCGACGACCTCATGCACCTGGCCAAGCGGGTGGCCGGCATCGACCTCGCCGAGGGCAAACGCTCGATGGTGGGCAGCCGCCTGGCCAAGCGGCTGCGCGTGCTCGGCATCGGCATCGCCGACTACGCGCGGCGCTGCCACCAGGATCCGGCCGAGCTCGCGCACATGGTCGACCTGCTGACCACCAACCACACCTCGTGGATGCGCGAGCCAGCGCACTTCGCCGACCTCGAGCAGCGTGTGCTGCCGGCCATCGCCAAGGCGGGCCGGCGCCGCCTGCGCATCTGGTGCGCGGCGGCGGCGACCGGCGAAGAGCCCTACACCATCGCCATGACCGTGCGCCGCGCCCTGGGCGAACTCGCGGGCTGGGACGCCGCGATCCTCGCCACCGACATCTCGCGGCGCGCGCTGGCCAAGGCGCGGGCCGGGCTCTACGACGCTGCGCGGGTCGCGGATCTGGACCCGGGCGATCGCGCCCTGGCCCTGGAGGAGGTCGAGGTGGACGGCGAGCGGCGGCTGCGCGTGCGCAGCGCGCTGCGCTCCCTGCTCGCCTTCGCCCAGCTCAACCTGATGGGCGAATGGCCCATGCAGGGGCCGTTCGACGTGATCTTCTGCCGCAACGTGATGATCTATTTCGACACGCCCACCAAGGAACGCCTGGTCAACCGCCTGGCCGGCCTGCTGGCGCCGGGCGGAACGCTCTACGTCGGCCACGCCGAGAGCCTCAACGGCCTCACCCATCCCCTGCGCACGCTGGGAACCGCCACCTATGCCGCCACCTGAGACCTGCGCGCGCCACGTCATCGGCATCGGCGGGCTCGAGGTCCGCTGCGGACCGGGCGAGATCGCCACCTACGCCCTGGGCAGCTGCCTGGGCATCACCATCCACGACCCGACCAGCGGGATCGGCGGCATGCTGCACGCCCAGCTGCCCTGCGCGGCGCGCAATCCGGAGCGCTTCCGCGAGACCCCCGGGCTGTTCGTCGACAGCGGGCTGGAGCTGCTGTTCGCGCGCGCCGTCGCGCTCGGCGCCAACCGGCGGCGGCTGCGCGTGGCGGTCGCGGGCGCCGCGAGCATGAGCGCGGTGGCCAACGACGTCTTCAACATCCCGCAGCAGAACCTCACCGCCCTGCGCAAGGCCTTCTGGGCGATGGGCGTGATGGTCGGCGCGCAGGACACCGGCGGCAACGAGCCGCGCACCCTGTTCCTCGACCTCGCCAGCGGCGCCACCACCGTGCTGATGTGCGGCCAGCGCAAGAATCTCTGAGGAGCGCACCATGAAACTCAATATCCTGGTGGTCGACGACAACCGCATGATGCGCGAGATGGTCAGCCGCACGGTGCGCATGTCCGCGCTCGACGTCGGCGAGCTGATCCAGGCCGGCAACGGCCAGGAGGCGCTGGCGGCGATGCGCGCGACGTGGATCGACCTGGTCCTGCTCGACCTCAACATGCCGGTGATGGACGGCGAGGCCTTCCTGCGCGCGCTGCGCGCCGATACCGCGCTGCGCGCCGCGCTGGTGGTGGTGGTGTCGACGGAATCCTCGCAGCCGCGCATCGCCCGGCTCGCCGCGCTGGGTGCCGGCTTCGTGCACAAGCCGTTCCGCCCGGAAGAGCTGCTCGCCGAGGTCGAGCGCCAGATCGCCGGCCAGCGCGGCGCACCGCACGACTGCCCCCAGGCCGCAGGCAACCCCATGAGAGCAGCGCCATGAGCCCCGCATCCACCGACGACGCCTTGCGCACCATCGCCGGCGTGGTCGGCGACCTCGCCTTCCTCACCCCGCTCGGGGTCGGCCCCTTGCTTGCCGCGGGCGAGCAGGAGCTCGCGGTCCACGTCGCCTTCCGCGGCAGCGCGAGCGGCACCCTGGTGGTGGCGCTCGCGCCCGGCCTGGCGCGCGCGCTGGTCGACAACCTCGCGCCACCAGAGCCCGGCTGCACGCCCACGGCCGAGGATCTCGCCGACGCCGCCAAGGAGCTCGCCAACGTGCTCGCCGGCAACCTGCTGGCGACCCTGCACGGCGCGCAGGCGGAGTTCCAGCTCGGCAGCCCGGAACTGGTGCCGCCCGCCGACCTGCCCGCCACTGCCACCTTCGCCATCGGACTGATCCTGGCCGAGGGTGGGATGATGGCCGGCATCCTGCCGGCATGACCGCTCCCATCAGAGTGCTGGTGGTCGATGACAGCGCCCTGGTCCGCCAGGTCCTGGTCGAGGTGCTGGGACGCGATCCCGGCCTGCTGGTGGTGGGCACCGCGCCCGATCCCTACGTGGCGCGCGAGATGATCGTGACGCACCGCCCCGACGTGCTGACCCTCGACCTCGAGATGCCGCGCATGGATGGGCTGTCGTTCCTGGCCAAGCTCATGCAGCACCACCCGCTGCCGGTGGTGGTGATCTCGAGCCTGACCCCGCGCGGCAGCGAGGAGGCGATGCGCGCCTATGAGCTGGGCGCGGTCGAGGTGCTGTGCAAGCCAGGCTCGGCCTACAGCGTCGCCGAGCTTGCCGGGGTGCTCGGCCGTACCCTGCGCGCGGCCGCGGCGGCGCGCATCCAGCCACGCATCGCCGCGACGCCCACGGGCGCGGCGCCGGTCAAGGGCGTGCCCCGCCTGCTCGGGCGCACCACCGCGCGCATGCTCGCGCTGGGCGCCTCCACCGGCGGTACCGAGGCCCTGCACGCGGTCATGGCGCGGCTGCCCGGCGACACCCCGGGCACGGTCATCGTCCAGCACATGCCGCCGCTCTTCACCGCGAGCTTCGCCAAGCGCCTCGACGGCATCAGCGCCATGACCGTGGCCGAGGCGCGCGGCGGCGAAGAGCTGCTGCCGGGCCTGGCCTTCCTCGCGCCCGGCGGCCACCACCTGGTGGTCGAGCGCAGCGGCGCCAAGTACGTGCTCGCGCTGCGCGGCGGGCCGCAGGTGCAGTTCCAGAAGCCCGCGGTCGATGTCACCTTCCGCTCGGTGGCGCAGGCCGCCGGGGCCAACGCCGTGGGCGTGGTGCTGACCGGCATGGGTCGCGACGGCGCCGAGGGCCTGCTCGCGATGCGCCGCACCGGCGCCCACACCATCGCCCAGGACGAGGCCACCTGCGTGGTCTACGGCATGCCCAAGGCCGCGGTCGAGCTCGGCGCGGCGGTCGAGGTGCTGCCGCTCGAGGCGATCGCTGCGCACGCCGCGCGCCGCGCGCTCGCACCGTAAGCGCGCACCAGGGACCGCGCCGGATCACCGCCGTCCCTGCTGCTGATTCCCGGGCACCGCGCGCTCCATCACGGGGCGGATGGCACCCTGCTAACCCCCGACTGCAGCCCAGCGCGCGATGGTGGCCAGGAGCTGCTCCGCGATGATCGGCTTGGGCACCAGATCGACCATGCCGGCCTGGACGCAGGCTTGGCGCTCGCCATCCATGACGCCGGCCGTCAGCGCGATGATCGGCACCGGCTGACGCGCCTCCTCCTGCTCGATCTGACGGATCCGTCGGGTCGCGGCGAGGCCGTCCATGACGGGCATCTGCACATCCATCAGCACGATGTCCCACTTAGCGGCCGCGAAGTCCGCCACGCCGGCACGGCCGTCGGACGCGATCTGGCAGGTGTGGCCGTGCTGCGCGAGCATGGCCTTCACCACCAGCTGGTTGGTGCGGTTGTCCTCCACCACCAGGATGCGCAGCGGGCGCTGCGGCGGCAGGCTGGCGACACCGTCCTCTGCGGGCGCTGCGGGGGCGGTGGCCATGGGCACCGCGAAGGAGAAGGTGCTGCCCCGGCCCTCGTCACCGTCGACCGCGATGGTCCCGCCCATCATCGCGACCAGGCGCTTGCAGATGGCCAGGCCGAGGCCCGTGCCGCCGTAGCGGCGCGTGTTGGTCGCGTCGATCTGCGAAAAATCCTGGAAGAGCTTGTGGCGGTCCTGCCGGGATATGCCGATGCCGGTGTCGACGATGCTGAAGCGGTAGCGTCGGGCCCCCGTGGCGGTGGCATCGAGCGCAGCGAGGCTGACCGTCGCACCGCCCTGGTGGGTGAACTTCAACGCGTTGCCGAGCAGGTTGCAGAGGATCTGGCGCAGGCGACCGACGTCACCGATGAGCGCACCCGGGACATCCGCCGCGATCTGCACGACCAGCGCCAGGCCCTTGGCCGCGGCCTGCGGCCGCAAGGTCGCCACCACGTCCTCGACCAGGTGGTGCGGGGCGAAGGCCGCGTTGCGGATGTCGATCGCGCCCTCGGTGATCTTGGAGTAGTCGAGGATGTCGTTGAGGATGTCGAGCAGCGCGCGGCCGCTGCGATGGATGGTCTCCATCATCCCGCGCTGCTCCGCATCCAGGGCGGTCGTGAGCAGGACCTGGGTCATGCCGATGACCCCGTTCATCGGCGTGCGGATCTCGTGGCTCATGGTGGCGAGGAACTGGGCCTTGGCGTGGGTGGCGGACTCTGCCGCCTCCTTCGCGTCGGTCAGCGCGCGCTCATGGGCGCGCGTCGCGCTGATGTCGCGGCCGACCGCCAGCACCAGGCCCTCGCCGGGCAGGGTGGCGGCCTTCCAGCCCAGCGTGAGCCAACCGCCATCGCGCCGGCACCAGCGGTCCTCGAACTCCACGCTCGCCGCGCCGGCGGCGAGGCGGGCGAACTCCTCACGCGTGCGCGCCGCGTCCTCGGGATGCACGAAATCGATGAACGGCCGCGCCAGCAGCTCGGCCGCGGACCAGCCGAGCAGATCGCTCCAGGCCGCATTGACGCGCAGCAGATGCCCGTCGACGCGGGAGATGCACATCAGGTCGGGAAAGAGGGCGAAGAAGCGCTCGAACTGCGCCTCGACCAGGCGCCGCTCGACCTCGCTGGCGCGCTCACCGGCCAGCGCCTGCGCGATGCGCGCCTGGGC
>JACDGQ010000002.1:12745-31267 GCA_013821615.1 Planctomycetota bacterium | reverse complement strand
GCTGCCCATGGTGGGTGAGGCTGTGGTAGTTGTCGGTGATGCCCGGCAGGTCCCAGTTCGGGTTGGTGAACACGTCCATGGTCACGATGCGCGACGAATCGATCTGCAGGACGAGTGGGATGAGCTCGATGAAGGCGTCGTAGGTCTTGGTCTGGCTCTCCTTCTTCACCGCCGCGATGCGCTCGCCCAGGAGCGGCGGTGCCGCCGGCTTGGGGATCGACAGCCAGTCGCGGTAGACCTGCACCTTGCGCTCGGCGTCGCGTACCGAGGTGAAATAGTCGTCGAGACGGCTGCGATCGCGCACCGACACGATCGCGGCCAAGCGCCGCGCGCTCTCATTCACGGTGTCCAGGACGCTGCGGTTGCCGGCGAGCTCGACGCCGCGCACCTCCTTCTCCTCGGCGGTCTGCTCGGTGAAGAGCAGGTTGAACAGC
Organism: Planctomycetota bacterium; assembly: GCA_013821615.1. Lineage (GTDB taxonomy): Bacteria > Planctomycetota > UBA11346 > UBA11346 > UBA11346 > BOG-1363. Next base: position 30,833 of record JACDGQ010000002.1, on the reverse strand, counting down.
TCCAGCGGGCTGCCGACGTAGGGGATCTTGGCGCCCGAGCGCGCGAATGAGGTGTGCTGGTCGTTGTCGGGGTTACCCCACAGGTTGAGCATCGGGAAGCGCGTCGCGGTGGCGTACAGCTCGGCCGCGCGCGCATCGACGGTGATGCCACCGTCAGGATGGGAGTTCGCCTCGCTGCGCTTCATGTCGGACAGGATGCACGGCGCCGCGGCGTGGCCACCCGAGACCGACAACCCCAGGTTCTTGAACACCGTCATGACCTTGCGATGCCGCTCGAGCGGCCGCAGGCCGTCGGTCATGTCGTAGCCGGCGCCGGCACCCGACGGATGGAAGGACGGCGCGTACATGCCGAACTTGTGGGTGAGGTTGATCATGCAGCGCGGTCTGGCGGGGACGGCCTGGCCGGGCTCCGCCGCGCTCAGCGATTCCAACCAGGGCAGGGCGATCGCCACGCCGGCGCCCTTGAGGAAGGTGCGGCGATCGATGAAGCGCGCGAGCGTGGTACGCATGGTGGTCCTCTGAAGGATGGCGGTGACGGGCGCCGCCTCAGCGGCCGTCGCCAGGAATGCCGGTGGAGCCGCTGCGGTACAGGTCGCCCACCTCCGCGTCGGAGAGCGCCCGCGAGAAGAAGGCGAACTCGTCGATGCGACCGGTCAGATTGCGGACCGGCGACGTGTCGGAGGAACTCGCCGGATTCCAATTCCCGAGCTCGCCGTGGCCGATGCGCAGCGCCATCCCGCCCTGCAGGGGGAAACGCCCGGCCGCCTGGCCATCGACGTACTGGGTCAGCTGCAGGCGGGCGCCGTCGTAGACCATGGCGACCTGGGTCCAGCGCTTGAGGCGCGCTGCGGCAAATACGCCCGGCGAATCGAAGTTGTACTGCGCGGCCGGCGCCCCCGCTGGCCCGCTGACGGCCATGTGCAGGCTGCCGTTGCCGCGGATCTGCCAGTGCAGCGCACCCGCGGCGAAACCGTCGGTCATGAACAGCGAATTGAAAGGATGGTCGAGGGCATCGACGCGGACCCACGCGACCAGGCTCGCCGCGCCGAGCTCGCCGGGCACGCTGGCGCGGACGCGGTCGCTCTGGTCGCGGAACTCCAGGGCCTGCTTGCCGCGCCAGCGGCCCTCAGCCGCGGCGCACCCGACGATGGTGGCGTCGCCCACCTCGCCACCATGGGCGGCGCGGTTGCGCAGGGTGCGGTCGGCGACTGACTCCTTCTCGAAATCGAAATGCAGGACGAGCGCCGGATCGGCATCCAGCTTGGCCGCGGCCTGGTTCCAGGCCTGCATGATCTGATCCTGCGCCGCGATGGACTTCCGTTCGAGATCTGCGGCCGAGGGAAAGGCGGATCGGTCCGCATGCATGGCCTGCGGCGCGCCGTCTCCGACCACCCCCATGGCCTGGTCCGCGTGAAGCTCCTGGACCGGGCCGGAGGCGGTCTGGAGCGTCACCCGCCCGGTGAAGACGTGGACCTCCTCGTGCACGCCATCGACCGCGAGACCGAAGGCCGTGCCCAGGTCGACCACCGTGAGCCGCGGCGTGTGGATCGCGAAGCCGCGCGCCAGACGCGGCACCTCGGCGCTCAGGCGGCCGGCGTCAAGGACCGCCTCCTTGCCCGAAAGCAGGTGCACATCGATCGGCCCCGCGCACACCAGGCGCACGCCGTTGTAGAACTCGATCTGGGCGATCCCGGAGCGCAGGTGCAGCCAGCCAGGCGCGAGCGCCTCGCCCTGGATGTGCGTGTCGGCCGGTGCGGCCCACTGCGCATCAAGGACTCGCGAGAGCACGGCAATGGCGGTGGTCGTCCTCTCGACGGGCGCCGGAGCGCCACCGCCGTGCCACGACCACAGCGCCGCGCCGGCGGAGAACGCCACGCAGGCCGCAGCAGCCAGGGCAGCGATGGCCCGGCGCCGGCGTGGCAAGGCCAGGCACGCCCGCGGCATGGCCAGGGCCCCGGCGTTCTCGACCTCGTGCAGCAGCGCGTGCAGGGCGGCTTCGCGCCAGTACTGCACCCGCGCCCCGGCGGAGCGGCGCAGGACGTCTTCCAGCTCAGCCTGCTCGTCGGGCGGCAGCTGGCCATCGAGGTGGTGGCTCACCAGCACGGAGAGGCGCAGGTCGCTCATGCGTGCGAATCCACGGCCTTGCCGCGTTCCATGCACGTGCGCAATGCCGTGCGTGCCCGCGACAGGGTGACGTTGACGGCGCCTACCGACTGCGCGCGCAGCGCGGCGATGGCCTCCGGCAGGTGCTCGCCGAAATAACGCAGGCGCACCAGCTCGCGGGCCGCCGGGGCGAGGTGCTCGAGGCAGGTGCGCAACCGGACCACCGCGACCTCGTGCCGTTCAGCGTCGTCATCGAGCGGCGCCGAGGCGGCCAGCGCCTCCAACACGTCCTCGGCGAGCCGCTTGGCCGAACGCTGGCGGTCGCGCAGGACCGCCAGCACCTTGAACTTGGCGATGCTCCGCGACCAAGCCTGGAAATTGGTGCCGAGCGCGAACTCTGCGGCCTTGCGCGAGATCTCGAGGAAGGCCTCCTGCATGACGTCGTCCGCAGTCGCGAAGTCCGGCGCCAAGCCCATCACGAAGGCGCGCAGCTGCGGCTGGTGCTGCACGAACAGCCGCTGCACGCTGAGGCTGTGGGAATCCGCGGGCGAAGGCTCGGGATCGGTCACGTGCGTCCTCTCCATGCTAGGTATTCCGGCAGTCGGCAGGGACTTAGCAGGCGGTCTCGCCTCCCGTGCAGTCCGCTGGCGCCAAGCCCTGGCCCTGCGCTTTTCACAGTCATGGTGTCGGATCTCATCTGCTTGGTAGTGCTCGACTTGTCGTAAGCATACGACGCGGAGCGCCGGCCCGTCAACAGACCGGCCCAGCGCGCCGGCAGTGCTCACATCCGCCCGTCTCTGCCCGCGATCAGACGACGCTGCGCGGCGAGCATGGGTGGGCCAGCGTGCGACCGCCACATGAACCTCCGAGCACAACGGCCAGCGCTTCCCGCCCTGGGCGCTCCGCCGCGGTCATGGCCGCACATCCTGCGGCCTGACCCCGCGCTTGAAGCCATTCGCGCCGACCGGCGCGACCTCGGCCTTGGCCGGGATCGCATCCTCGAGCCCGACGCCCCAGTAGACGGCGTTGACCAGCAGCCGCCGCAACGCCTCGCAGTCCCAGTCCGGCCGCCCGGCCATGCCTCCGCCCATGGTGGTGGTGAACACCCGTGACGGCCGGCCGGAAGGACCCGTGTAGGTGCGGGTCCACGCCACTGGCATCATCGGCGCATTCTTGTCGATGGACCCGCGCGCGGCGGCGGGAGCGTCGTCCGGCTTCATCCCCGCGAGGACCTGCCCCAAGACCAGCGGCGTGGTGCCGGGCGGCAGGGGCAGGCTCACCTGGTAGACATCGGTGGTGACCCAGATCTCGCCATCGGCGATGCCACGCAGCAGCGGGCTGGACGCGGCGCCCGGCGAGAAAAGGCCCCGCGTGCTCTGGCGGCCATGGTCACCCCAGTGCGCCACCCAGGTCTCGCCAAGCACCTGCCGACCCCATCCCCCTTCCCAGCCGGCCTCATGGCTGTTGAAGCCGTATTTGCGATACGCGCTCTCGCCTGCACCAAAGTTGAAAGCATGGGTGGCGGTGCGCAGACCGATGATGCCATGACCCGAGTCGCAAAAATCGATGATGTGCTTCATCTGTGCATCGGGCAGGGCGCGGAAGCGCGTGAACATCACCATCAGGTCGGCGTGGTCGAGGGCCTCGAGTCCAGGAATGTTGTCCAGGGTGTCGGTGTCGATGACCCCGGTGACCTTGTTGATCGCAAACAGCACGGTGCAGTCGAAGCCGTGCCGCTCTGCGAGGATGCGGGCGAGCAGCGGCATCCCCTCCTCGGAACGGTATTCGTCGTCGCCGACCACGAACACCACCTGTTTGCCCTTGCCCGGCCCGTCCTTGCCAGGAAAGGTCGCCCAGGCCTGCCCTTCAACGGCTGCCAGCTGACACAACCACGCGGAGGCGAAGGTCCAGAGCGCTATGGGTAATGCAGTTGTTTGGATGTGCAAAGCAGTCGTCATGTGTGCTCCTGGTTGGATGCACCTGACAGCATGGAATGCCGACGGGTGATGGGTGGCATCGCGGACGTCGTGGATCCGCAATGCCACCCGCGCCCATATATTCCGCCAAGGTGAGGCGACTTAGCATCAGCTCATGACGCGCCGCATTGCCGTCCATGACCGGCTGGATCAGAGAGGCGATCGCCACATCAATTCGCAATCCGAAGGCTCCCTGAGGTCCACCAGCTGACGACCCACCGGGGGAGTGAGGATTTCGCCTCGTCGGCCTGGGTGCTGCTACGACAACGCGGCCGGCGAAGGATTCTGGCGCAGTTCACCAAAAAATGCATTGACCGAAATATACTGATCGGTATATATAGGGCATGCTCAGCCGCTTGATCTTAGCCAGCGTCCTGGTCATGTCGAAACCGGCTGCCGCCGCTGAATCACCTCATTTGATCCCCCTCCTGGATCTCTCGGGATGCATCCATGCATTGGAACAGAACGATGCGCGCCATGTGCGGGCATTCATCTTCCTCGGCAGCGAATGCCCGATCTCCCAGACACTCGTACCAACCCTGAATCGCCTGGTGGCAGCCTATCAGGCGCAGGGCGTCGAGCTCTTCGGTGTCTGGTCTGATCCGTCCGTGACCAGGGCAGAGGCAGCGGCGCATTTCACGGAGTGGCAAGTGGCATTCCCGGTCTTGCATGATTCGGCTCGGATGCTCCGTGAAGAGTTGAAGCCGACGCATGTGCCCGAAGCGTTTGTGCTGTCCGAGGATGGGCGGCTGATCTATCGTGGGGCGATCGATAATTCTTACCAGGAACCTGGACACCGGCGGACGAACGTCGAGAAGCACTTTCTTGCTGACGCCTTGCGTGCGGCACTCGACGGCACGCCGCCATTGGTCGCGCAGACCCCTGCTGTGGGGTGCGCGTTCATGGCCGAGCCAAGAATAGCATCGCCCGCGACGGTTACCTTCACCCGCGACATCGCACCCATCGTCTTCGCACGCTGCACTACCTGCCATCGGGATGGGCAGGCGGCGCCATTTCCACTCACCAACTTCGCGCAAGTGGCAAAGCGCGCGAAACAACTGGCCGACGTGACCGCCGAACGGGTGATGCCGCCGTGGATGCCCTCGCGCGACCACCAACGATTCGTCGGCGAACGCAGCCTGGCCCCCATGGAGATCGCACTGTTCAGGCAGTGGGCAGCAGTGGGGGCGCCCGAAGGCCTTGCTGCCGACCTGCCGCCTCTGCCTCAGTTTCCTCAGGGCTGGCGCCTGGGTAAGCCTGACCTCGTGGTGAAGATGAACGAAGCGTTCACCGTACACGCGGATGGTGCGGACATCCTGCAGAACTTTGTTTTACCGCTGCCAATCAGCGCAGATCGCATGGTGGCGGGGATCGAATTTCACCCAGGAAATGCCCGGGTGGTCCATCACGCCGTGCTCTTCCTCGATGACAAGGGCAGCGCAAGAAAGCTCGATGCGGCGACGCCCGAGCCGGGTTACGAGAAATTCGGAGGCCCAGGCTTCCTCCCGAGCGGCGCCCTGGGCGGCTGGAGCGTCGGCAACACCGCCCGGCGCCTCCCCGGCGGCATGGGGCGCTATGTGAAGCGAGGCAGCGATCTGGTGGTCCAAATCCACTACCACCCCACGGGCAAACCCGAGATGGATCAAAGCGAGATCGGCATCTACTTTGTCGACAAGCCGGTGGCCGAGCTGCTGAAGGAAGCAAGCACGTTGGTCGGCAGCATCTGGATGGCGAACTACGACATGGACATTTCTGCCGGTGACGCCGACTACCGCCGCCAGACCAGCTACGTACTTCCGCGCGACATCATCATGGTTGGGGTGGTCCCGCACATGCACTTGCTCGGAAAGTCGATGACCGTGACCGCCACCAGGCCCGATGGGACACGGCAGACGCTCATCGACGTACCACACTGGAATTACAATTGGCAGGACGAGTACTATTTCGAACGCCCGTTCAGACTTCCCCAAGGCACCCGCCTTGATGTCACGGCGGTCTTCGACAACAGCGCCGGCAATCCCAGCAACCCAAGCTCGCCGCCGAGGCGCGTGACCTGGGGTGACGGATCGCTCAACGAGATGATGTTCTGCTTCTTCCTCATCAGCGCGGAAAAAACCGAAGATCTGATCCATACGGTTTACCACAATCTCGATCATGACGCCCAGCAGCCGCGTACCGAGGTCGTGCCGAACCCGTCGTCCATGCCATGAAGCCGGCCACGAAACGGCGTCCGCGAACGCGCGGACGCCCGACCGGAGGAGCGGCCACGGATACAGCTGCGCGGCTGCTCGATTGCGCGCTCACACTCTTCTCGGAAAAAGGCTACGTCGCCGCCACCACCGCCGAGATCATCGCCGCGGCAGGCGTGACCAAACCCGTCCTCTATCATCATTTCGCCAGCAAGGAGGACTTGGTCCGTCAGCTTGTCGGCAGGATCTACCATGCTGGTGAACGGGAATGGGAATCGATCATTGCGGCCCATCCCCGTTGTGCAAACCGCCTGCGCGCCATGTGTCGCGCATCATTCAGCGATTGCGCCCAGGACTTGCGCATCCCGCGACTGATGTTTCAAACCTACTACGGGCCATCAATCCCTGAGTTACGTGACTTCATGGATCTCCACACGTCACGGCGCTTTGCCCAGGTCAGGCGCGTCATGCAGGATGGCCTGGACGACAATGACCTGCATGGCGGCGACGCCACATCCCTCGCCCTGCTGTTCTGCTGCATCACCGATCAGCACATCAACATCGTCGCTCGCTTGGTGGATGGCGCGACCTTCCTCACCACCGACCGCGCGGATTCCCTGGTTGACGCCTTTCTCAACGGGCGGGGAACGCGGGAAACAAAGGCTTGCACGGGCGAACGTCACCCCCGTGGGCGACAGTCATAAACGAGCCGCGCAGCATGGGCCATGCGCGCGGGCTCGGCGAGCCCCGCGACCACGGCTGCCTATACGAGCTCCATACCCAGGGAAATACCTGAAGGCAGGCCGTTTCCTGGATGGGCCGTGTGGTGTATGCTTCCCATTCATGCCCGACTCAGGCCCACCCACTCCTACGCCCCTTCCCGGTCACGGTCCCGAGCACGTGGCCCACCCTCTGGCGGGGTCTCGGTGGCGCATTGTCGAGCGCCTGGGCGACGGCTCCGAAGGTGTGGTCTGCGCGGTCGAAGACCTCGTGCTCGACCGGGTAGTGGCGATCAAGACCCTGGCGCACGCTCACGACCCGCATGCGGTGACGCGGTTCGTCGGCGAGGCGCGTTTGGCCGCGGCCCTCGACCATCCGAATGTGCCGACCGTCTACGACCTGGCCGTCGGCATGGATTCATCTCCCAGTTTGGTGATGAAGCGGATTTCAGGCCTCACCCTGGAGGCGGCGCTGCGCGCCTCTACGCACAGCCATCGGCACAAGGCCATCGGTTCACTCAATGACGTCGTCACCATTTTCATCGGCGTAGGCAACGCGGTGGCCTTCGCCCACACTCAGCGCATCCGTCACCACGACATCAAACCCGACAACATCGTGCTCGGCGATTTCGGGCAGGCGTACCTTACCGACTGGGGTGCGGCGGGGCGAGGACAGGCCGCGGCGGTTGCGCTCTACGGTACGCCGCTCTACATGAGCCCAGAACAAGCCCGCGGTGAAGCGGTCGATGACCGGTCTGACCAGTATGCTCTCGCCGCCTCGCTGTTCGAGGCCACTCTCCTGCGCAGCGCACGCCCGCCTGGACCGCCGGAGGAACTCATGGAGCGCTGCCGCGGTGGGCACCTGGACGAGCCGACGCCCAAGGAACGCGCAACGGTTCCGACGCAACTGCTGGCGATCATCATGAAGGGCCTCGGCCAGCGACCGGAGGAGCGCTATGCCAGCGTCGATCTGCTCATCCGCGATCTCAGTGCTTTTCAGGCCGGTCTGGCGATAAGCGTGTACCGTGACCCACTCGGCGCGCACGTGCGCCGGCTGCTGCGGCACCACGGTCGCGCCATCCTCGCGACCAGCGCGTCCGCCATCGTGATCACCTGCCTGGCCTGGCTTCTGCTGGCGGAGCGCATCAAAGAGCGGGCGCGCTGGGGACCTCCGGTGCTCGTCGAGAACTTCATGGGCGACGGATGGCGCGCGCGGTGGGCGACGATGTCAGGTGGATTTTCGCAGGGTTCAGACGCCCACGGGGTGGTCACCACCGGCAGCACGCGCAATGTTCTGGCCCTCCGTCGACGCCTCGATGGCGACACCGCCATCGAGTACCAGGCCTGGTACGAAGATGGCGCATATCCTTGCGACTTGTCATTGATGTGGCGCGAGACCCCTTTCGTACCCGGTAGTTGGGACGACCCCCAGCCGACGTGGTGCTGTGCTGTGGGCGATTATGATGGCGGCAACAGCGCTATCACCCTACGCCCGCGCGGTGGCTATCTGGACTGGTCGCCCTTCCGCCCGCAGCCCGGAGCCGTCCACCGTGTGCGGGTCGAGATCGTCGGCGAACGCATGACCCTGGCGGTGGATGGCGTGGTGATCTGCACGTACGCCGCAAATGTTCCGTTTCAGGGAGGTTACATCGCGCTCTACGGTTTCTATCCCGGTAAACGCTTCGACGACGTGCGGATCTACGCACTCGGCGTCCCCGAGCGGCTCCCGGGGACCGCTTACGGGGACGCACTCCTGAGCGCTGGCCACACTGCCGAGGCGGAAGCGCAGTACCTGCGCGTGGCGACAACGCATGAGGGCGGTCCGCTCGCAGACAGAGCGCGACTGCGAGCTGGCCTGTGCGCCTCCGCTGATGGCAGGCTTAAGGATGCACGACTCGACTGGTCCGGCATCACCTCCCCTGCGGAGCGCCTGCGCGCTGGACTGCTTGCCGCCGAAAGCGGCTTCATCGGTGGCGGGCCGTGCGGCCCAGCGTTGGACGCGATAGCCGCCGCGGCAACGGACCCGTCGGTCCGCGCAGCCGCGGCCCTGACCTGGAGCGCCTGTGTCCGCGATATCCTCGCACGCCGCTCGATCCGCCAAGCGGAACCCTTCCTGACACTGCGCGCGAACGTGCTCACCGGCGAATGGGGGCCGCGCATCGCCGCGGCCCAGGCGCTCCTCGCGCTGGGCCGGTACACGGAGGTGGTGAATGGCTTCTCCGATCTCGACCAGCTCGCAGCGATCGCATTGATCCGTCTCGGCCGCGGCGCCGAAGTGCTGACCCGCTATCCAACCCAGCGCCTGCGCGGGATAGAGGCACTAGCGGCTCTCGGACGCTGGGAGGAGATCCCTCTGCGCTTCTGCCGTGGCCTGGCCACCAGCGAGACCACCAAGGGCTTTGTAGAGGCCGGTATGCCAGAACGGCGCCTGGAAGCCGAGCCGGAAGACGTGCCGGCGTTGCTGGCGCTGGGACGCTACGTAGAGGCCGCGCGCGTCGCCAATTCCCCCGAGCTGGCGGCCCGGGTGGCGATTCTCTCCCGCATGCCGTTTGTCGTCCCCAAAGACTTGGCCCCGCTCCTGCGCATGGGATTGCTCATGGCAGGACACCGGCTGGACGAGGCGCTCGCCTATGCTCCGGACTGCCCACAGGAACGCTGCTGGCCGCAAGCATTGCTCGGCGTGCGCGCCGCCGCTGCAGGCAAACCTTCGGCAGCACTCCGCGCTTTCGCTGAGCTCACTGACAACGGCATGTCCGATCAGCGCCATGCCACCTTCGCGCACTTCGTCATCGCACCATTCGTACGGCAACTGCATGGTGAAACCGGAGCACTCGGCCAGGCTTGCGCCAGGGCGCTATCCCTCGACCAGGGCCTCGATCAGCAGCGTCCGTGGTACCGGGCAGCCTACCTCACGGGGCGAATCAGCCATGCCGCCTTCCTCGTGAAGCAGCCGCACCGCCTATTCGCCCCGGCGGAGGTGACCTTGCTCGACGCTGTCCTCGCCGACGGTGCGGGACAGAAGGCTTCAGCGCACGCGCTGTATGGACGCTACCTGGACTTCCCTGCGTTCCAGCGCGGCTTCGACATCGATCCGGTGCTTGAGGAGTTCGCTGCCTGGCGTCGCAAAGCAACCGCCAAGCATTAGACGAAGCTGACCTTGGCCAGGACTTCGTGGAGCGCATGAAGAGTGCGGTTACAAAGCCATCCCCGTAGCGAGCCCGGCTAACGTCGACCGAGACCAGGAAGACGAGCCATTTTGCGCGCAGGTATGGCTGGAGGCCAGCGTGAGCACAAAATGGCATGCAGGCGTATCAATGCGGTTTACATGACCCCGAGCGCGTTCATTCTGGCCTGGGCGACGAAGTTCATCGGGTCCATATGTCACTGCGGAAGGGTGCCACCGGAAGCCCCTCGTCATGGTGGACGAGACCGGGAACCGTGAAATCGTGCCAGCCATAGCGCACGGCGACTGGTTCGGGAACCTCGGCGCTGGTGACGAGAACGGAGGTTTCGCGGTCTCCAATGACGCCTATCGCTGGCTTGAATACCTGGTCCTCGCCCGCGAGCTCGAAGCCGGTCACGGGTTCGACGGCTGCGCTTATGCTATACGAACCGTTGGGCGACTTGAAGCGAACGCGGAAGCCGGCGCCCTCACGCACGATCTGCTCCACCTCGGGGCCGCTATCGACGATTTTCTGCCCGTAAGTACGTGCGAGGGCGATGCGGGCGAGACGGCGGCCCACCTCTGCTTTGCGCTTAGGATGGATGTTGCCTCTCTGACCGAGATCGAAGCTCAGGGCCTGGCCGGTATTGGGAAGCGAGAGGGTCTTGGTCTGCGACTCGCGCAGGAAAGCGGAGTTGGTGCCTGCGGGATCGCCGCAGCTGGAAAGCTGCACCCAGTAGAACGGGAAGTCACCTTGGGCAAACAAGGTCCGCCAGCCGGTGATGAGGGCCGGAAAGGCCTTGGCATAGTAGACGGTGAGGCCGGCATCACCCTCGCCCTGATACCAGATCGTGCCACGCAGCGCATAGGGAATGAGCGGGTGGATCATCCCATTGTAGTGGCAGGACGCGATGAACATGTCGTCAGGGCCGCCGGGAGTTCCCGCCCAGCCGTAGCCTGGGCGCTGATCGTTGAAAGGCTGTTTGGCCACCTCTGCGGCCTTCTTGGCAGCCTCCCACTTGGCGATATCCGCATCGAGCTTGGCTTTCACCGCGGGATATTCAGCCAGCTTTTTATCCCGTTCCTCGAGGATCGATTTCAGGTCGGGATCAGTGCTCTTTGCCAGGCAGGTGGCGGGGTCCATCCAGGTCATGATCCGGCTGGCTCCCTGGCTGCTATGGATGATGCCAATCGGGATAGCGAGATTATCCTGCAGGGCCCGAGCGAAATAGTACGCGATAGCACTGAATTCACCGGTGGTCTCGGGACCGGCAACTTTCCACGCGCCCTTAGCAGTGGTCATCGGGGCATAGGCCGTTTGATGCTCGACCTTGATATGGCGGATCATCGGATAGCGCACCGAGGCCGGGATGTCCAGGGCGGCGTCATACGTCTCATTGACCATCTGCAGCATGTTGGATTGCCCGGAGGCCAACCAGACTTCACCCACCAGGATATTGCGGAGAGTGACGGTGTTCATGCCGGTGATGACCAGTTGCGCCGGAGTGGCGTTGGCTGGCATCGCCGGGAGATCGACCCGCCACTTGCCAGCGGCGTCGGCAGTGGCGGTGGCGGCTTTACCGGCGAAAGCGACCGAGACCCGCTCTCCGGGTGCTGCCGTGCCCCAGACCGGAATCGGCTTATCACGCTGGAGTACCGCATTGTCCTGGAAGAGAAACGCAGGAACCACCTCCGCCCCGAGGGGACTGGAGAGGAACATCAGAGCCAGATAAAAAAACAGGTTACGCACGGATGATCCCTTCGCATTGGGTGAGGAAATCTTGGGAAGTGCCATCAGAAGACTCTCCATCGTGCGCCCGGCCGCTGGGGCCCCGCCACCGACCCAGGGATCCCATGGCGAAATCCCCGCGTGTTGGATGCAGCGCCGCATGGGGATCACCAGATGGAGGAGCGGGCCGGCTCATCACCGAGATCCCACCAGAGCGCGCCGTCCCCGCGCGCAAACAGACTGCGTTCGTCTCGCCACGAACCCGGCACGGCGATCCAGCCCCAGCACTGCGCGGGTGCGTCCTTGGCCGCCGGCGCAAAACGCCAGGCGCCATCCAGCGCCATCTCGCCGCGAGTCGGAGACGTTTCCACGGGCTTGGCAACGCTCGGCGGCACGCCGGCGGGAGGCGCATCCTGTGCGGCGAGGGCGATTGCAGATGTCATGAAAGCAAGACAGAAGAGGGCGCGCATGCAGTCTCCGGGTGGTCGATCCTTGGCCATTGCGTGATCATCCCCTCGAGGTGACCGGTATGGGTGGAACCTCCATCAGCCGTCTCACACGCGAAAGCGATCCTGGGCCATGCCCGGCGCCCTGGACGCCGCTGCGCAACGAGATGGATATTCCCGTCGGCGCGACCACCGTCGTGCTGATTCCTGCATGGCGCGGCATGCGCATCGCTTGCCGCTTGAGCGCGCACGGCTTGGCGGTCGGTGCGGATCCATCCAGCACCGCCCGCCTGGACATCGATCCGATCGATGCCGACGGGCACCCATCGAACCTACGGCACCCGGTGCCGTCCCTGGCGCGCGATGGGGATCGGCACGAGCAGGTGGTGGATCTCGACGTGCCCGTCGGAACGCATTGGCTGCTGCTGCGGCCGCACCATGGCGGACACGCAGGCATCTTCCTCCTCGATGACATCACCTGTTCACCACTCGAGTGACCTGCGCAGTCTGTGCGGGGTCCGCCCGGTGCGCCCGCCGCGCTACTGCTGGGCCTCCTTCAGGCACCATTGCAGGAAGAGCTGGTCATGAGGCCCCAGGTCGAGCTTCCACCACGGCAGCGCCGTGACCTGGCGGAAACAGACCGCGGCGGCGGCGTACTCGTGTCGCCACTGGTGGCGCAGCACCTGCGCGAACACCAGCCGCTCCTCGACCTGGCGGAGGCAGGGCTGCTTGCGGAAGGCGGCCTCATCGATGCGGCCGGTGATGAAGGCGGCGACGTACCACAGGCACTGCGCGCCGGTCGTGCGATGGCGGGCCAGCTGGGCATCTAAAAGATTCTCGGCCTCCTTGGCACGGCCTGCGGAGCGTTCGAGAAACGCGGCGATGAATGGCGTCGCCCAGTGCATGGACGTCGATGAAAAATCGATGAACTGCGTGGAGAGTCGATCGACGAGCTGGCGACCCTTGGCGGTCTCGCCAGCAAGGAGGAAGCGCAGCGCGACCCGGTAGAGCACTTCCGCATCATCGAAGCAGGTCGCCACCACCTCGTCGTCGCGGCCGCGCGCCAGCAGCACCTGGGCCCTGTCATACTGATCGCCGACCAGCTTCTCGGCCTCGTCGATGCGTCCCTGCGCGAGCAGCGCCGACATGCAGATGCCGGGGTTGTCGGGGTAATCGCGCAAGGCCTCGGAGCTGAGACCGGCGGGAACCAGCATGTATCCGGCCGCGACGTTGCCACGGTGGCGCGGGTAGAACTCGGCGAAGCGGCCGGCATCGACAGCGGCCGTCAACGCCAGCGATTCCCCATAAGCGCCATCGAGCAGGTCAGCCCGGCCCTTCGTCGCCAGCAGGGCCGCGCCGTAGGCCGCCAGCTGATCGCGGAAGCCGTCCAGGACCTCGCTGAAGCGCCCGGATTCGACCAGCGCTTGCGCATAGTGCTCGCGCTCGAGCGGACCATGGGCGATGAGCAGGTCGTTACGGTCCAGCGCACTGAGGAGGTTCGCCGTGAAGCTGGTGAAAGATTCGGGCAGATCGGAGCGCCCGATGCGCCGGCCCAGGGCGAGCAGTTCGGCGCGCGCCGCCTCGATCCGTGCCGGCATGTCGGGGGCATAGATGGGGTCACCCACGTACGCGGGCCGGCGGGGGACCAGCAGAGCCCGGCGTCGCGCATCCACCAAGTTGGCAAAGGCCAGCGGAAGGAGCGGGTGCCCGGTGTGGGCGCACAGCTACGTGATGAGCACGGAGGTGGGTACCTCGTCACCCGCGCCCATTGCGACCGTGAGTCGCTCATGCGGGGCGAAGGGCGCAAGGGGCGAAGCGGGGGCCGCGTCCTCGAATGCGCGCAGCTGCTCGAGGCCTTGGGCGGTGCGTCCAGCGCGCAAGGCGCAGATGGCGGTGGGGCTTGCCGGCGTCTCCAGGGGGCGGGTGCGGCTGGTCGTTCCGAGACCGTCGGCAATGATGGGACGCGCCGCACCATCCGCTGCTGACGGCATATGATGGGTCGCTCGCAGATGACGTGCGAGATCTGCGATGCGGGCGCGCTCGGGCGGCATGCCGGGGACCGGTTCCAGATGGGCTGATGACATGGGAGCAGTGTCGTCCAAAGCATCGAGCATACCCCGGCGCGCACGCCCGCGTCAACCACTGTCGCGCCCCTTCCGCCATATTCCGCAGCGCACCAGAGCGCCGGCCGCAGCGCTGCGAAGAGCGTCGCGGGGACCCTGGTGGCTCTCATCGCCCGCGTAGGTACGGTCGCACCCAGACCATGCCATTCGCCCCAGTACCGAGCCTGCGCGAGATCTCTGAGCGTTGCGGGATGGCCAGGTCGACGGTCGGCCACATCCTGGGGGGACGCTCACACCTGTTCCGGCCCGAAACCCGCGAACTCGTCCTGCGTACGGCGGAACAACTCGGCTGGAAGCGGCCGGCGGACTGGCGCTCGGTGAGTCGCGGGCGCTTCGGATGCGCTGTGCTGCTGAAGAGCGTCATGCAGGACCGTAGCTGCATCGGGACGAATTTCCTCGTCGCCCTCGAAGAGCACCTGCTGGAACGCAACATGCACGTGGCGATGGCGCGGCTGCCCGATGCCACCCTCGCCTCGGAGACCGCGCTGCGCCGACTGTTGAAGCAGTGGTCGGCCGACGGCATGTTCATCAGCTATACGCTGCGACCCCCACCGCGCCTGCACGCGCTCATCGGCCGTCTGGACCTGCCCGCGGTGTGGTTGAACAGCCGGGCCGTGAGGGATGCGGTGCACCCCGACGATCTGGGGGCGGGACGCACGGCAGCGGAGCTGCTGCTGGCGGCGGGTCATCGCCGCATCGCCTACGTCGGTTATCCCTTCCCGCTCACCATGCCAGAAGAGCACATGCACTACAGCATGCAGGATCGTCCGGCTGGGGCCCGCGCTGCGGTGCTCGCCTGCGGAGCGGCCTGGCTGCACGTCAGTGGCTCAGACAGCGCCTCCGTCGCCACGTGGCGGGAACGCTTGGCTCGCCCTGACCGCGAAACCGCGGTGATCGCCTACAATCCGTTGCAAATTCTGCCGGTCCTCCATGCCGCGGCGCTGCTGGGCCTGCGCGTGCCCCAGGACCTGTCCCTGATCACCTTCCACGATGAGACCGTGTGGATGCTCGACCAGGAGATCGCCAGCCTCGCGCTGCCGGAGGCCAGGTCCGCCGAGATCGCCGTCGCGCATCTCTGCGCCCGCATCGGGGGCGCGCCGTCCCGCGCGCTCGAAGCGCTGCCATTCACGGTGCGGTCGACGCTGACGATAGGTCCGCCTCCGCCGCGCGTGAAGGGGCGGCCTACCGCGCGGCGTTGACGCGCGCGACCGCGCCCCACATCCAGACCATTGACAGTGGTGCAGGCGATGAGGCGTTGTGGGGAAGTCGCCCGGATGAACGAAAACGCTATTATCGGCGCCTGTGACAGTCGCGGATGCAGCGCGCCGCTGGCGTTCACGGTGCCGCAGACGTGTCATACTCCGCCTCGCATGTCGATTTTTAGACAGTCTGTTAGACACCTCCCAGCTATGATGCCGGGCCATGTCACAACCCCTCCCGACCCGCCCCCCCACGCGCACGCTTGCCCCCGCGCCGCTGCTCGCACTCGCCGTGCTACTGGGGGTTACCGCCCCTGGCCGGGCCGCCGACCTGCAGGTGATGAGCGTCGGTGACTCCATCACCGCCGGCTTCCTGTATCAGCCGCGGCTCAAGACGCTGCTCGAAGGCAGCGGTCACACCGTCACCTTCGTCGGCAGCCAGGGCAGCGGCGCGAACAAGCATGAAGGGTTCAGCGGCAAGGGCATCTACGACTTCGTCGGTGCGATTCCGCTTGCCAGCGGCAGCAAGCACTACATCACGACCGCGCTGGACACCGCCTGGCCAAGCGTGCCCGCTGGCGTGGTTCCGGTCGTACTCGTGCATATCGGCGTGAACGACCTTGGCCACGGACTGGGGCGCAGCAATCTGACCAACGCGCCGCAAGATGGCAGCGGCCACTGCTTGGCGGCGCAGATGTTCGCCCAGGACTCGAGCGGATCGTGGATCAACCCGATGGGCGATCTCGATGGCATGACCTACGGCGCGTGGTTGAAGCTGCGGCTGGACACCATGGTCGACCTCATCCTTGCGCATGCCAGCCATCCGCGCCTGGTGGTGGCGAAGATCCTGCCAATCGCCAAGGGCAACAGCTCGTTCCAGGCCAACAACGACAACTGCTGCGAGCGCATCAAGGAGTGGAACGGCTACTGGGCGGCGAAGGTCGCCTCGATCTCCGGAACCGATGCCGCACGCATCACCATCGTCGACTGCTTCAGCGATGCCGAACCGAAGCGGGTGTATGGCACCGTCCCCGATGTGTCGTTCTGGGGCGACGCCACCGTGCAGCAGAGCGACTGGGTTCATCCGAATAGTGCCGTCGGCGGTGGCTACACCCTGATGGCGAGCAAATTCAAAGCCGGTATCGACATATTGCTGAGCACCACGCCGGCGATGTCGGCGAACTGGAGCGGATCGGTCTTCAACGAGTCGGCCGCCAACGATGGCACGATCTCCACGGCGCTGACCGTGACGCTGACCAACGACACCTTCACCGGCTTGAACGGCGACGACTTCGCGGTTGGGGGCAAGGTCGCGGCGAGCAACCTGCCGTCCGGCCTGACCCTGGTCGCCCGCCGCACGTCGTCGACCGTGATGACCGTGACCCTCACTGGTGCCGCCAGCGCCCATGCCAACGCCAACGACGTCGCCAACCTGGGCGTGACCTTCGCCAACAGCGCGGTCGCGAGTTCCACCGCGTCGGCGGTCACCGGCCTGTCGGTCAGCGATCGGCGCATCGATTTCAACGACCCCGCGGGGACGTTGGCGTGGTCCGCTCCGAACGTAAGCGTCACCGAGGGCGGCTCCGTCACCCTGACGGTGTCGCGCATCGGCGGCAGCGCAGGCGCGGTCGGCGTCGCCTATGCGAGCACCCCTGGGACGGCGGGCACGGCGGACTACACGCCAGTCAGCGGCACGCTGTCGTTCGCAGCCGGCGAGACCAGCAAGACGGTCACCGTCCAGACCACACAGGATGCGCTGGTCGAGGGCGCCGAGTCGTTCACGGTGACGTTGTCCGCCGCGACGGGAGGCGCGACGATCGGCTCGCAAGCCACAACCACGGTGACGATCGACGATGCCGTCGTCGTGCCGGCCGGGACGCTGGCATGGTCGGCAACCACCGCGACCGTCGCCGAAGGCTCCCCCGTCACGCTGACCGTGACGCGCACGGGCGGCAGCGCCGGGACCGTCGGTGTCTCGTATGCCTGCACCTCGGGAAGCGCGGGCGTCGCGGACTACACCTCCGTCACTGGCACGCTGTCGTTCGCGGCCGGCGAGACCAGCAAGACGGTGTCCGTCCAGACCACCCAGGACACACTAGTCGAGGGCGCGGAGACCTTCTCAGTGACGCTTTCCGCCGCGACCGGTGGTGCTGTGCTCGGGGCGTCGTCGTCGGCCACGGTCACCATCAGCGACAATGACGGCCAAACGGTCACCCCCACGAATTCCCAGGTGATCGCCAGCAAGTCCGGCTGCGGGTCCGGTTCGGGCATCGCGGTCCTGCTGCTGGGGCTGACGCTAGCGGTTCGCCTCCGGCGCGACCGCATTGCGGCTTGACGCCGGCGCCGAACAGCCCCACGGACAACTCCGATTCTCCCTGAAGGAACAACCCATGAGCACCGCTCCCCGCCGCGACACGACCATGTCGATCCGCTCCTCGCGC
>JACDGQ010000002.1:0-12735 GCA_013821615.1 Planctomycetota bacterium | reverse complement strand
GCGGGCTCGGCTGCTTGGCCCTGTCCACAGCGATGACGGCGGCCGAGCCGGGGAACGTGACGCTGAGTACGCAGTCGGCGGACTCGGTCACCCTGGCGAATGCCGGTGGCGATCGGGTCTTCGTGCGCGTGCTCAAGCCGAACCTGTTGGAGGTCGACTACCGCCCCGGCAATCAGACCTCGCCACCGACGTTGATCATGGACCCGGGTTTCGCCACGAAGACCTGGACGCCGGGCACGGTCTCAATCGCTGATGGCGCGTCCGAGGTGGTGCTGACCACGTCGGCGATGGTCGTGCGCATCGCCAAATCCCCCTGCCGGGTGAACGTCTTCGAGCCAGACGGCACGACCCGCATCTTCGGCGAGTCGGCCGCCGCCGGCATGACCGACGCGCGGGTGAAGGTCGAGTTCGACGCGAACCTCAACTGGTACGGCATCCAGTCAGCGCCGAGCGTGCGCGGGCGAGAGATGGGCTTCACGACCCTGGGCGATTATGCGACCAAGACGTTCGTCACGCAGCTGTCCCGGCAAAACGTCACGCCAGCAGTGGACTTGAACGCGCGCTGGCATGGCAGCGAGACCGGACCATTCGCGTGGACGACCGGCGCCGCCAGCAAGCGCGGCTTCGGGGTGCTGTGGGACAACGATGGCGGCAGCGTCGCCTTTTCCAGCACCACGCTGGAGATGAACAAGACCAACGAGCGCTGCGCCAGCGCCGTTTCGTCGACCAAGCTGGACACCTTGTGGTTCGCCATGGTGGGAACGCCCACCGAGATCACCCAGGCGATGATCGAGCTCAGCGGTCGTCCGCAGATGTTCCCGAAATACGCGCAGGGCTTCGGCAACACCGAATGGGGCATCAACGAGGAGGAGCTGCGTTCGCACATCAACGCCTACCGCTCGCGCCACATTCCGCTCGACCATTTCATCCTCGATTTCGACTGGAAGGCGTGGGACCTGAACGACTACGGCAACTTCGAGTGGAACCTGCGTGCGACGAATGTCGCGGCCAGCGACTTCCGTGGCTTCCCTTCCGCCAGCGACACCTCGCTCAAGACCTACACCGACTCCATGGGCGTGAAGCTGATGGGCATCACCAAGCCCCGCCTGCACGTCGACACGGTGCAGGGCGCCGTGATCAGCGCGGGCGCAGCGACCGGCGCCACGTGGCGCAACGCCAGCAGCGTCGGCTGGTGGCTGCCGTCGGGGGACCCCAGCACCTTCAAGACCGACTACTGGGGTTCGCAGCGCGGCCGCAGCGACAAGGTCGGCAACCTGAACTTCTTCATCCCCGCGGCGCGCGCCTGGTACGCGCAGAACAGCATCGATCGCGCCTTCGACAAGGGCATCGTCGGCTACTGGCACGATGAAGGCGACGAAGGTCCGGATTCCGGCGACATCCCGTCCGCGAGCAATTTCTACAATCCGCTCTATCAGGAAGGCATCTACACCTACCAGCGCGCCAACAAGCCGGGCACCCGGGTCTGGTCGATGAACCGGCACTCATACCTGGGTTCGCAGCGCTACGGCTATGGCGTCTGGAGCGGCGACATCGAGACCGATTGGCGCACCCTCAAGACCGAGGCGCCGCGCATGCTGCAGACCATCAATGCCGGCATGGCCCGCACGGGCACCGACGCGGGCGGCACCGCGGGCAACGCCAATTCGATCGGCACGATCGCGACCGATGGCGTGAGCAAGAACGTCCCTACCGACGAACTCTACGCGCGCTGGCTGCAGTTCGCGGCCATGCAGCCGACCTTCCGCATCCACGGGGTCTACCTGATCAACCGCCAGCCGTGGTTCCACGGCAGCGAGGCCGAGATCGCGGCAACCGAGGTGATCCGTCTGCGCTCGCGGCTGATGCCGTACATCTACGCGCACGACCGCATCTACAGTGAGACGGGCGTGCCCTTCGTGCAGCCCCTGGTGTGGGACTACCCCAAGGACGCAACCGTGGCAGAACGCACCGACGCGTGGATGTTCGGCCGCTCGCTGCTGGCCGCGCCGATCCTCGAGCCCCGTGCCACCGTCACCAGCCCCGACGGCAGCCTGTCGCTGGGCGGAACCACCAGCAAGTCCATCTACCTGCCCGCTGGGACCTGGTACGATTACTTCCGCGGCACGGTGCACACCGGTGGCGCCTCCTTCACCTACCCGGTGTCCACGTCGACGCTGCGCGAACTCCCGCTCTTCATCAAGAAGGGAGCGATCATCCCCAGCCTGCCGACTGCGCTCGACCACGTCGCCGCCTCCCCCGTTACCACGGTGCGCATGGACATGTTCCCGGACGCCGCGCTGACCAGCTTCACTTATTACGACGATGACGGCGTCAGCTACCAGTACGAGAGCGGCGCCTTCTTCAAGCAAACCGTGTCGGTGCAGCAGAGCGGGGCCACGGTCACCGTCGCGCTCGCTGACAAGCAGGGCAGCTTCACGCCCGCGCTGCAGCACTACCTGATCGCGATCAACAAATTCTCAGCGTCCGCGGTGGCCGGATTCACCAGATTCGCCTCGCAGGCGGCGCTGGAGACGGCCTCCGGTGAAGGCTATGCGATCGGGTCCGGCGTGCACGGCAGCATAACGTACATCAAGGTCGCTGCGGGTTCTGCGCGCACCATTACCGCGACCGGGACGAATCCGGGTCTGGGCATCGCGACGACCGCGCTGCCCGCGGCGACGCGGAATGCGCCCTATGACGCGCAGCTTGGCGCAGATGGTCTCGGCGCCACCTCCACCTGGAGCGTCACGCCCGCCCTTCCCGCCGGCCTGGTCCTGGATGCGCGCACTGGGCGCATCACCGGTGCAGCGACGGTCGCGGGCAGCGCCTCGTACACCTTCCAGGTGTCCTCGGGCGCGACCGCCAGCAAGGCGCTCATGCTGACCGTGACCGCCGCGCCGCTGCTCGCCCATGAAGCATTTCCGTACACCAGCGGCGCCATCGATTGGAATGGGCAAGGCGGCGAGAACGGCTTCGCCGAGCCCTGGAACAGGCTCGTCGGCGGCAATGGCCAGGGCCAGGTGCCGGTGTATCCCGCCAGCTACGTGCCGGGGCTCTCCGCTGCCGGCGTCACCGCCACTGGCGGCGCGGTGCAGCTGACGAGCGTGCAGCAGATCCCCGGCAACACCAACAGCCAGAAGAACCCCGAATATGCGCGGCGCCTGCTCACCGGGTTCAGCGATGGCGGGACCGCGGGCGCCAACGCCTGGATCAGCTTCATCGGCAAGGGCACGACACCCGGCACGGGCTACCTCGGCGTCGGGCTCTTCAACGGCACTACTGAAAAGCTGTTCATCGGTCAGCGCTTCGGGATGGGCACCTGGGGCGTTGAGGTCGCTGGGGGCGGAGGCTCCGCCGACAGCACCACCAGCCTCTCGACCACTACCTTTGTGGTGGTGAACATGCGTGTTCTCAGCGGCAGCGCGCGGGAAGTGCGGCTGTGGGTGAACCCCACCCCCGGCAATTCGGCGCCGAACGATGCAGGCGCCGCCCTGATCACCACGGGCACGGAGTTGTCGTTCGACACGCTCCGTCTGCGCGGCGACAGCATGGTGTCGAAGCTGACCGTCGACGAGCTGCGCGTCGGCGCATCCTTCGCCGATGTCAGCGGCATCACCGTAGCGCATCCCACGCTCCATGTGTCGCGGGCAGGGAACGCGATCGATGATGGTGGCAGCGACGCGATCGTCGCAAGCGCCGCCGGCAGCGCCCAGACGCTGACCTTCGTGCTGGAGAATTCCGGCTCCGCCCCCCTCTCGGTCACGACCCCGGTCACGCTGTCGGGCCTGACGAACTGCGCCGCGTCGGTCACCACCCAGCCGAGCAGCGCGATCGGCGTCGGAGCCACCTCCGACCTGGTGCTCAGCGTGACGCCGACCGCCGTCGGCGCGTGGTCGTTTACGTTAGCGGTAGTCAACACCGACATTAGCGCCACCCCGTACGACTGGACGGTATCGGGCACGGCGGGCGCCGTCGCGGTGCCCGGCCTCGCCATCACCCGCGGCGGAGCGGCCATCGCCGATGGAACGACCGACGGCGTCACCGGCGCGATCGCCGGGACGTCCCAGCCGTTGTCCTACGTGCTCGCGAACACCGGGAGCGCAGCGCTCGGCGTGACCGTGCCGGTGACGCTGTCCGGCGCCACCAATTGCACAGCGACCGTGACAACTCAGCCCGCCGCCTCGATCCCAGCGGGTGGAAATGGTGCGTTCGAGGTGACCATGACTCCGATCGCCGCCGGGCCTTGGTCATGCCTAGTCTCCATCATCAACTCCGACGCCAACCACACGCCTTATGACTGGAATATCGCCGGCACCGCGCAGGCCGCCGCCGGCGGGACGACGGGCGGATCACCTGCAAACACAGGGGGAGGCGGCAGCCATGGCTGTGGCCTGGGGCAGGGCAGCGCTCTGGCGATAATGCTGGGGCTAAGCTTCATCTGGAGGCTGAGGAGCGGGCGCAGGACGGGGCGGTGATGGCGATCGAATCGTGTCGCCCGAGGCCGGCCTGAGCGCTTCTTTGGAGTCACCCAACAATACCGCAGCCTTGGTCGCCGCCATTGCTTGACTGCGCGGAGGGCCTTCCCTTACCATCGGCCCCGACACCCATGCGCTCGCTGCGCCGCTCTCGCAGGAGCGCTGTCAGACACGCAGCTGTGCGGGCTTGGACAGACTGTCGAGTGCAGCGCAAGCGGTGTGCGTCCAAGCACGTGTACACGTGGCTGGACGCAGACTTTCATTGCACGAGAGAGCGTCAGATTCCCTGACTCACCGTACGCGTCCTACGTCTCCCAGCAGGTCCCCAACTGCCGCCTCACGGTGTCACCGGTGGCAAGGGATGAATCCTCACACTCTTGAAAAGGAACACACTCTTGGGGTCGTGGGCCTGGAGCGCGATGGCGCCGCCCAGGGGATTCAGCATACGCCCGGCGCGCTCCGGCGGGCGCTGAACGTTTTCCGGTTCAGTGTAGTCCACGGTCTGCTTGCCGTTCACGGCCACCGTGATGCGCTTCCCCCTGACCGAAATGAGCACGGTGAACCATTCGCGTTCGTCCACCGGCGACGTCGCCAGGTCGACGACGGCGTAGAGGCTACCGGTCTTGCGCTTCTCGTTTACCGTGCTGTTGAGCTGGATCTCATACCCGGTCTGCAGATGTCCTGTTCCCGCTTGTGACTGCAGGTCGGTGTGAATGAAAATTCCGGAGTTGGATTCCGGTTCGCTGCGGGTGATCACTTCCAACTCGAAGTCGATGAAGCGCTCAAAGGGCTCCTGGCCGCCACTATAAAAAAGATGCGAGCTAGCCCTGGTAGCATTGGCGCGGATGGCCCCGTCTTTCACGGTCCATGACGCAGGCTCGACGTTTGCACGCCAACCATCGAGGTCCTTGCCATTGAATAAGGAACGCCACCCATCATCGGCACCGTGAGTGAAGGAACAGGCCATCAGGGCAAGTGCGGCGATGGCGATACGGTTGAGGAACATGGAGAGGCTCCGATCAGGGTGGAAAGCCGGTCAGGGCGCACGCGAGCCCAACACCAGCAGTTTTAGCGAACGGAAGGCCACGGCGTTGCCGTGATCCTGCAGAATGATGCGTCCAGCTGGCTCCCGACCGTAGCGGGGGAGATGAGCGAATTTGCTCTTCGCCACCCGTACGTCCATGAGTGGCCCACGGATCCATCTCAGAAAGCCCTATCAGGTGCCGCAGGCTCCTGAAACACGGGTCGGTTGCGGATAGGGATGGGGGCAGGGATAGCCAGGTGGTTTCTCATAGCTAGGCAGGTGCTGATAACTTCCCCTGTCATTGCACCGCGCGCCCGACTCCAAACTCGCACCCGACGCGTGTCACCTTTCCGCCGTCGAATATGACCTCGATGAATTTCGAACTCGCGACCGGCTTTCCGTGTTCATCCGCGAGGGTCGCAACCACGTGCTTCGTGTGCGCGTCGATTACATCCGGCGTGTGCGTCCACGCGAAGCGCCCGTCGAGGCTGAACGATATCCAGCCGTGACCAACCATGCTGAGCGGGATCTCACCCTTCGGTTTTGGCGGCATCTGGGTTGCATCGAAGACAAACAGCCTCTTCCCGTCCTGATCACTGATCCAGAGCTCCGTTTCGTCTGGCGTCAGTGCTGCTCCGTGCGTGCGGTGAGCGATGGGCCCGGAGCCCGCAAAGACGCGGTGCGGAACCGCGCCGGTCTGCAGATCCACGACGTCGAAGCCGACGTGTAGCCCAAGGCACACGAAGGCGAAGCGATTCCTACTATCAACGGTGAACGGAAACACGCCCGACTCACCAACCGGTTGGATCTGACGCACGATGGAATCATCACCGGTGCGGAACATGGTCAGCGTCGTTTCGGTCCCAAGATAGGCGAACTGCCCGTCCAGACTTGCGACGGCGTTGTGCGCCATTTTCCCAACCTGGAGCCGCTTCACCACGTGCCCGTTTTGAGGATCGACCACCATGAAACCACCGTCCTGGCCCGCGTACCACCAGCCCGTCGGCACGTAGAGCTTCGTTCCATCGGGGGTGATACAGGTGCGATCGCAGCCGAGGGGCAGATGCTGCTCCCAAAGGATACGTTCCGTATCGAGGTCGATACAGCCCAGTCCGGCATTGGTCGTAGAGTAGTACGCACAGTGCTTCTTCGCATTGGCAGTGAAACCGCGGATGCCTTCCTTGAACATCGGCACCTCGATGCGGCGAACAAACTTGTGCCCTGCTTCAATGTCGAACACGAGGATGCCGGTGCCCGAATGCCCCTCCTCCTGCGCCCCATCGGGGGAACTGACGTAGAGGAAGTGTTTTTCCATCGCCCATGCCGTTGGCATGGAGAGGAATGCCATAAATACGAGACATGCACAGCTGAGGGTTCGCCCCGCGAACGCGGGCAGGCAGGCGTCCACCGAGACAACGGCCATTTCTTTTATGGGAAGAACACTGCGCGCAAAAATGGGCGGCCTGCCATGAGTGTCGGTGACACTTCTCGATGCCGTGGAATTTGGCGCCATCGATGGTTCGGAAAGGCGGAGTGCTAGTTCATGCATGGGTTCCCCAAATGACAGGAGTTTTTTCATGAAGCAGTGTCGACGCGACGTTTGCCATACGTGTTGGAACGCGACCCCGGCATTCGCGCCGATCACTGTCAGCAGTCCTCCCAAAACACTCATTCCGGTGATCTTCGAGGCGGGCACGAAATTGTGCGCTCCAGAAACCTTGGCGCACGGGGCCCGCTTAGCGTCATTATTATTCCACACGCTGCTGACGCTGCTCTGGACCTCATCACGGACGCGGCGCCCGCGCCATGGCCAGGGCCAGGGCGAAACCCGCCAGCAGCGCCGCGACACCCGCACCGAGTCCGCAACCGCCACCGCCACCACCGCCACCGCCGCCTCCCCCACTCCCGCCGCTGCTGGCAGGAGCCGACGCGACGGTGAGTACGGCGCTATCGCTCAGCGCGGTGCCGGCGGCGTTCGACACGTGGCAGCGGTAACTCGCGCCATCGTCTGCGCTGCTGGTCCCCACTTCCAGGACCGGGCCGCTGGCGCCCGCGACCGTGACCCATGACGTGCTGCCCGCCGCCTGGCGCTCCCAGAGCCAGCTCAGCGGCTGCGTGCCGCTCGCATCCACGTGCATGCCCGGTGCAGCCGGAGCGGTGACGCTGGCGGCCGCGGGCTGCGTGGTGATGACGGGCGCGACCATGGTCGCGGGTGGCGTGGGGGCTGAACGGTAATCAGTGCCCGAGGCGGCGTAATAGGCCGGCGTCGCGGGCGGCGGCGACGCTCCGACCAGCACCACGCTGCGGAACGGGGCGACGGAGACGGAAGAGCCGACCGTCGCCCCCGCGAGGTCGTGCCACGTGCCCCCAGGCACGGCGATACTGGCAGTGATCTCGGTGTCATTGAAGAGCAGGATGGGATGGCCCAGCACGGCCGTGGCGCTGCCCGCCCACGAGGCGTTGGCCGCCTGCCACGCCGCCACCGTCTGACTGGTCCCGCTGCTCGCGCGCGCTGCCAGGCTGGCGGTCGGCACCACGAAGGTCGACGTCGACATGGCGCCGTAATCGATCCCGGTCTCATAGCTCAGACCGGTGGCCACCGGGTTCGCCCACGAGGCCAAATTCTCGGTCCAGGCCTGGCGCCGGGTGGGGCTCACCACGCCCAGCACGTTGCCGCTGAGCGTGTGGTTCTGGCTTGCCGGCTTGCTGGCGTCGCCACGGCTCAAGTCGATCCCGCCCAGGCGGTTGTCGAGGCAGGTGTTGCCGCTGACCGTGCAGGAATAGTTGTTGGGCAGGAAGATGCCATTGCCGCCGCACCCGTACACGGTGTTGTCGAGCAGCTGGGTGTCGTGGAAATCACTGAGGAATTCCGGCCAGATGCCGTGTCCCAGCGGCGTCCACGGGTGCGAGGTCTCGAGATTCCCTACGCTGTCGAGGACGATGTTCTCGCTGATGCGGGAGAACGAGCAGTTGGCATAGACCGCAGCTCCGTCGTTCAGCGACGCCACGCAGCGTACGAAGACGTTGCGCGCTACCGTATGGCCGTCGGACCCCAGGATCACCCCGCAGTAGCCGACATCGGTGAAGCGGTTGAGCCGGATGGTGAGCGCCTTGGCGCCCAGCACCACGACGCCGCACGCGTGCCAGGCGCCGCTGCCGCCGTAGCCGTATTGCATCCCGACGCGTTCGAAGACGTTGCGTTCGATGATGGTGCCGCCGGTCTTGCTGGAATCCTCGATCCACTGCACGCCGTTGTTGCGGATGTCGCGGAACGTGCAGCCTGTGACGAGACTGCCGTAGGCGTTCCAGGTGCCAGCGATGGCGTCGGTGTCGCACTCGCGGAATTCGCACGAGCGCACGGTGGTGGGCCCACCCAGGCTGAGCGCGGTCCCTGCGAAACGGCAGAAGGCGATGCTGTCGATCGTCCCTCCGTTGGCGGTGATACCATCGGTCGTTGTGGCCACCTCGACCGTCGTCGCGCCGGCGGGCACCTGCACGCTGAGGACGCCCGCACCCCAGAACCACTCACGGTCGCTGTCGAGTTCGGCCAGGACGTTGTCGAGGTAGTACGCGGAACCGATGCCGACCAGGCTGGCGTCGACCTCCGCGGTGCCGCCGATGGTCAGGTGCGTCGCGTCGACGTCGGTGGTGATCGGGCGCGTCTCCCACCACCAGCTCCAGCGCCGCCAGCGTACCTCGCCACCGCCGAAGGTGTGGCCGGCGGTGCGCGCGCTGAGGCCGGCGTCGATCAGGCCGGTCGCAGTAGTGCCGTCATCGACGGTCAGCCAGCCACTGTTGGGAAAGCGCGCCAACGGCGCGAACGTGCCGTCGATCCACAGTGCGCGCACCGCGCTCGGCACGCTGGCGGTCTTGATGGTGCCGCCGCTGGGCGCCACCACGGTGCTGACGGTGACGACCGGCAGGTCGCCGGTGCCATACGCGGTCAGGGTGCGACCGGCCGGCAGTGTGAAGGTGCCGCGGTAAGTGCCGCCGCGCTCGAGGAGGACGCGGTCGCCCGAACCGGCCTTCGCAATGGCGGCTGCGACGGACGCCAGCGCGGTGCCCGGCGACGCGCCGGTGGCGCCGTCGGAACCGGTCGGGGCGACGTGATAGTCGGCCGCGGGCAGCGTTCCGCCCAGCGCGGCGAGAAGGATGGCATGGCGCAGCATCATGGCGGTGCTCCTTGTCGGGAATCAGGACCGAGGTCGTGGCAGGCATGCCGTTATACTGCTACTATACCGGTATAGCACCGACGAATGCGCACGGCGATGGCGGCGCATCACGCAGTAGGAGCGGACCGGCCCGCGGCCGGCTGGGCCGTGTCGTCACTCCCACCCTTGTACGTGCGCCGACTACCAATTGTAATACCGCGCCGGCTCATCGCCCAGGTCCCAGTCGTCGCGGTGATCGGGGTGGTACATCGTGGCTGCCGGCGCCGCGGCGCGTTCGTGCGGGGTCAAGACGCGCTCGTCGAGCGCGAACGCGGCGCCCAGGTCGGCCAGCACCTGGGCCAGGGCACGGGTCGAGCGCCAGCGACTGAAGCGCAGATACGTGCGCTGGTCGGCGTTGAAGCGGTCGGGATCGATCTGGCAGAAGAGGATGGTGCCCTTGCCGACCACGCGACGTCCGAGGAGCCCGTCCGCGCCGACCTCGACGCCGTCCGCGATCACCCATGCCGGGGATCCCACGCGCGCGCGCAGGTCCGACGCGCTGAGCCCACGGCATTCCGGCCACGCCGGCGGCTGCAGCGAGCCGAGATGCTCGTCGCGCTTGACCAGGTGCACGCCCAAGCCGGCGTCCGCCTGCGCGCGGGGCAGCACCAGCACATGGCCGCCCTTGTCAGCAAAGGCCTCGAGCGCAGCCGCGTCGATCTGCGCATCCGCGCCGATCACCGCCAGTCCGCCGGCCGGCAGGGCCGCCGCACGCTGGTAAGTGACGCCCACCTCATCGAGCAGCGCCGCGCCGCGGTCACCGCCCAGGTAGGTCGCGGCGACCCGTGGCGTCAGCGGCGCGGTGCGCGCATATTCGAAGAGCTGCCGCGCCAGGCGCGCCGCGGCCGGATCGGTGGCGGCGTGGTCCTCGAGATCGAGCTGGCACCACAGCACGCGGCCCTTGCCGCAGTCGAGCTCCATCAGCGGGCTGTAGGCGAGATCGAATTCGCATTCGAGGATCGGACGCCAGCCGCTGCGATGCGGCTTCTCGGGCGCGCCGGTCGCGACCGTGCCGCGCAGTCCCCAGCGCCAGCCATTGGCGGGCAGCCCGGTCGCCGGCGCCACGGCGACGTCCGGGCCGCTGCCGTCGACGTAGTCCGGCTTGGCTTCCACCAGCGTTCCCTGACCGGACCAGTCACGCAGATCATCGGCGTCGAGACCGGCCAGCGCCGGATGTCCGGGGTCGGTGGGATAGACGCGGCGGGACGCCTTGTAGGACATGCGCAGGCCGCGCTGGTCCCGCGCGTGCTGCGGATCCTGGGCCTCGATGATGGCGCGTCCCCCGGCGCGGACGAAGGCTGCCAGATCGCCGGGCAACGGCATGGCGGCGGTGAACGCGCCACGGCCGATGACCAGCAGGCGGTTCGCGTCGACGGCACCCTTCCACGGCACCGTGCGGTAGCCGAGCTGCTTGAGCAGCGCACTGGTGCGCCCGGTCGGATCGTGGACCAGGACCTCGCCGGCGACCGTGGCGGGGGACGCGAACACGCGCAGGGCGAAGCGGTCGTGATGCTGGGCCTCGCCGATGCGCGCCTCGACCGTGATCTCGCCATCCGCCTTGCCGCCCGCGACCGCGGCGGGCAGAGGGAAGGCGATCGGGGCGAAGGCCGTCTCGGCGATCGCGAGCGTACCGGAGGCGCGCCCGGTGGCGACCTCGCGTCCGCCGACCGTGGCGCGCCAGGTCAGCGACCAGGCCTGCTGCGCGCGGCTGTCGTTGAGCAACGCCACGCGCTTGGCGATGCGGGCGCCAGCGGTGAACGCATGGTCCTTGGCGGTGAAGGCCGCGGGATCGCCTTCGCTCGCTGCGCCGCAGATCCATGCCAGGGTCGGCGCGTTGGCCACCTGCATCGCGGTCCCGGCGCGGGTGATCTTGCCATCGAGTTGGTAATAGCCGTCGTCCCACGGAATCATGCCGCCGGTGATCCCCATCGTGCGCCAGCTGCGCCAGGTGTTGGTGATGAAGCGGTCCTGCACCTCGAGGAAGGAGGGCATGCGGAAGAAATCCTGGTTCATGTGCATCCACCCGTAGGTCTGCTCCTTCTGGAAGGCGTCGTGGATGACCTTGCGATAGGCTGGGGTCTCCTGGCGATAGGCGGCAGCTCCGAGTTCGATGGCGAGGAACTCCGTGAGCAGCGGCTCGCTCGTGGCCGCGAGGACGAAGCCCTTGCGTCCGCGCATGTAGTCGAAGGACACCGGTGTGCCGAATTCGACGTACATCAGCGGCATGTCCCCCTTCTGTGCGTACGCCGACAGCCATTCCTCGCGGTCCTGGAGCGGAATGGCGACCAGGTAGTTGTTGATGGTATAGAGGTCGCCATTCGCGCCGCCGTTGTGGATGAACACGGGACGGGTCGGATCGAGCTCGTGGATGGCGTCGATGCCGGCCTTGGCGCGAGCGGCGACGGCGACATGGTCGCTATTCTTGTTCTTGGCGTCCTCGGCGTTCGCCGCGTCACGCTGGCCGACGTTCGCCGGGTTCAGCGAGCCGCCCGCCTTGTTGCCGCTGGTCCCCCACATGACGATCGAGGGGTGATTGCGCGCGCGGCGCATCAGGCGCGCGCACGCCTCGCGGAACTTCGCGACGTGGTCCGGGCTCATCATGTTGGTCCCGTGCCAGCCCATGTGCGGGGTGACGCCGTTGATCGGCAGCCCGGCCTCGTCGGCGATGGGGTAATTCTCCTCGAAGCCCGGGTTGCTGCGGTACCACGGGTCATCGGGCCACAGTTCGCAGAAATTGTGCCCCCGGGCGAGCGCTTCGCGGGCGAGCGCGAGGGTCTTGGGCTGGCGCAGCATCGGTCGCATGCGCCATTCGCTGCCGTTCAGCATCAGCTTGCGTCCGTCCACCCAGCACTCGCGAAAGCCGAAGCGCTGCGGATAGGCGTCGACGATCCCGGCGCCGCGCGCACCGATGGTGGCGACGTACAGGTTGGGCTGGTCGACATCCCAGCGCTTCGCGTCGGCCCACGGCCAGGCCACGGTCACCGTCTGCCGCTCCGCCGCCTTCGCGGCGACCGTGGTGGAGAAG
>JACDGQ010000167.1 GCA_013821615.1 Planctomycetota bacterium | reverse complement strand
CGCATGCACACGCGCCACGAAACCGAGCGCCAGATCGCCGACCAGCTGGTGCGCGCCGCCGAGGGCGACGAGCTGCTGGCCAATGCCGCCGCCGACCTGGCGATGGGCCTCGACGACCTCAGCGACGGCGCGACCGACGTGCGCGACCAGCAGGTGGTCGAGACCGTCACCCTGCTCGCGCAGCGCAAGAAGGACCTCGGCGAGGAGGTCGACCGCCTCAAGTCCGACGGCTGGGTGCTGCAGCGCGAGCTCAAGGAGCTGCGCGAGCAGGCCACTTCGCTCGAGAGCGAGCGCGACGAGATGGCCGCGAGCGGCAAGGAGATCATCAACCTCCTGACCCACCAGAAGGAGCGCACCGTGCAGGAGCTGGAGGCGATCCGCTCCCAGCAGGAGGCCACCGAGGCCTCGCTTGCGCGCTTCGAGCACCGCACCAGCGCCGCCGAGAGCGCCAACCGCCAGCTCGCCGAGGCGCTCTCCGCCCTGGCCAACGCCCAGGTGGGCGGCGCCGGCGTCGAGGACGCGCGCGTCGACCTCGAGCTGGCGCTGTCGCAGCTGCCCGACGAGGGCGAGGACGCGGTCACCGTGCCCGAGGACCTCAGCCTGACCCTGGCCAACAGCGGCCAGAAGCTGGCCGCTGCGCTCGCGGCGAACTACCGCATCGCGCACTCCGCGCACCAGGAGGCGACGCGCGAACACGACCGCCTCAAGGCCCAGGTCGAGAGCATGCGCGCCGAGGTCGAGACCGTCCAGAACGGCATGGAAGAGCAGGTCGGCACGCTGCGCAGCAGCCAGGCCGAGGTGCGCGCCGTGCGCCAGGAGATGAACAACCAGGGCCGCGACCTCGCCCAGAAGGTGCAGGAGCTCACCACCCTGCGCGGCGAGATGGCCAGCACCAAGGCCGAGCTGGCCGTGGCGCAGCAGCGCCTCGAGGACCAGGACCGCCGCTACCACCAGGCCAGCGGCCAGCTCACCGAGGCGCGCCGCGAACTCGAGCGCCTCGGCCAGCACCTCCACCAGGCGCGCGGCCGGGCCGAGGCCGGCGAGCATGCGCAGGGCCAGCTCCTGCAGTCGCTGCGCTCGCTGACCAGCCGCCAGGACGCCTCCCCGGCGCTGACGCGCGCGCTCACCGACGCCGACCTCTCCGATCCGCTGAGCGTGGCCGCGCAGAAGCTCGACCTCGCCCAGGGCGCCGGTCCCGACCAGGTGGTCGCCGCGGGCGCCACCTACGCGGGCGCGCTGCGCGACCGCATCGAGCGCCTCGCCGAGGGCCTCGAAGAGGCCCGTGGCGAACTCGGCGCGACCAAGGCCAGCGAAAGCACCATGCAGGGTGAGCTCGCCGGCCTGCGTGCCCAGGTGGTCGACCGCGACCACGAGGTCGAGAACCTCAGCAAGGCCATCGAACGCGCCAAGGAGGGCCAGGCCGAGGTCCTGACCCAGCTCATGGACCAGCGCCGCGCCCACGACGAGACCGCCGCGACGCTCAAGAGCATCAAGGAGCAGCTGCGCCTCGCCCAGGCCGAGAACGAGGACTACCACGCGCGCGACAACGCCTCGTCGGGCCACTTCAGCAGCGACAACGAACGCCTGCGCGCCGAGCTCGAGAAGGAGCGCGCCAACCAGAGCCAGCTCGACACCCAGCTCAGCGACCTGCGCGAGCGCGCCGAGGCCGCCGAGGCGCGCCTGCGCTCGCAGCGCGACGAGCTGACGCGCCGCCTCGAGGAGCGCGACCACGTCATCCAGGCCAAGGACCGCCAGCTCGACCAACTCGCCGCGCAGCGCAGCGACAGCAAGAGCCTGGAGGCCCAGGTCCAGGTGCTGGGCAAGGAGCTCGCCGAGGCCCACGACCGCATCAAGGCGCTC
Source organism: Planctomycetota bacterium (assembly GCA_013821615.1). GTDB lineage: Bacteria > Planctomycetota > UBA11346 > UBA11346 > UBA11346 > BOG-1363. Next base: position 5,154 of record JACDGQ010000167.1, on the reverse strand, counting down.
GAGGGCGTGCACGGCGAGAACGCCGGCGTCACGGTGCGCAGCGGCGACCTGGCGCGCGAGCTCAAGAACCTGCAGCAGGAGCGTGACCAGCTGCGCGAACGCCACCGCACCATCGAGGGCGACCTCGCCGATGCGGTCAGCCTCTCCGCCCAGCTGCGCACGCAGCTCGACGAGAAGCGCAAGGACGTCGAGGCGACGCGCGAGAAGCTCGCCAAGGAGCTGAACGACGAGCGCGAGCGCACCGGCACGATGCGCGAGGAGTTCCGCCGCCTCAAGGAGGAGGTCGTCGGTCTCAAGGCGCGCATCCGCCGCCTGACCGATGGCGGGGGCCCGGTGACGGGCACCTTCCAGAAGCCCAAGGGCTGAACCGCCTCCGGCCAGACGCCGACCAGGACCCCGGGCAGCCGCCCGGGGTCTTGGTTTTTGTGCCTGCCGCGCACGCTGCTGGTGGGTGGGACCGACCATGGACGACAGCGAGAGCCCCGGATCCGCGCCGCATCCGGCCCCGGCTCCGGTCGGCGCGACGGCGCGATCCTCCGGGCGGCTGCCGTTCACGGGATCGGCCGCCTCGACGATCGCCGGCGTGTCGGATGCCGCGGAACTGGAAACGCGCCTGCGTGCGCTGATCCGGGCGGATCTCGACAGCGTTTCGCTGATCCCGACCGGCGTGGCGCTGGGGCTGCTGATGGCCAGCGACCCGGTGCGCGGCTTCGCCGTGATGTGCGAGGCGGTGGCGATCTGGCGCATGCACGGACGCAGCCAGGCCGAGATCCGCGACTACCTGGTCACGCGCCTGCAGGTGCCAGCGCAGATGGCTGACTACACGTGGCGGTCGACCATGCACGTCGCCGCGGTGTGCACGCGCGTCGTGCGCGGCCGCCTCGCCGAGGGCGCGGCAGTCGACCTGCTGTGCCAGGATCCCGGCGCCGAACGACCGGTCATCGCGGCGCTGGTCGCGATGATGCTGCGCAGCTATCGCGAATCAGGCAAGGACAGCCTCGGCGGGACGGGCGGCAGCCTGCTCGGCGCCATGGTGGTGCTGGCCGGTGGCGTGATCGGTGCGTGGTTGGGCGTGTGGCTGGGTGCAGGGCACGGCTGGTTCGCGAGCGCACTGCTGGGGGTGATCGGACTGCCGGCGGGCATGATCGGGACAGTGCTGCTGATCGCGTTGGCAAGGACGTTCAAGAAGCTGGGGTTGTGATCTGCGGGCCATGCCCAGCGATCACTTGCGGTTTTCAGCGGCGCCCACGCCCAGGCGCTCGGCGATCCCCAGCACGTTTTCCCAGCGCCGGATCGCGAGATCGCCGAGGAACAGCGCCAAGATCAACACCAACAGCGCGGGCCGTAGATCGCTGACGGCGCCGCTCGCCTCCGGCGGCTCGGGCAGGCGCGTGGCGCCGTCGGCGAGCACCGTTCCGCCGCTGCATCCGGCCAGGCGGGCGAGCAGGTCGCGGTCGATGTGGCCGGTGGCGGATTCGGCGCCGGGCTGGTGGACGAGGCCGGCGGAAACCTGATCGGCACCGCAGCGCGCACGCACCAGGTAGACCCCGGGGGCATCGGGACGGAAGGTGCCGCGATAACGGCCGGGACCGTCCTGCTGGAGGTCGACGCCGGCCACGGGCCGCATCGCGCCCCCCTGCGCCGGGACGTGGAAGACATCAGCATGGACCAGTGCCCCGTCCTTCCAGGTACCAGCGTCCTCGCGCACGTCGACGTCGATGCGCGCGCTGCGCCCGCTGCCATCGAGGCGCAGATCGAGATGGCGACCCTGCGCCTCGCGGATGGTCTCGCGCACCACCTGGACCCAGAACTGGGCGAAGCCCTGCGGCCAGCGCCCCAGCCACAGGCCGGACCAGCGCGAGGTCGCGTCGCTGGTGAACGCGGTGACCTTACCAGCGCCGAAGCGCCAGTTGGCGAGCAGCGGATCGTCGAGATCGGTGACCAGCGGCACCTGGGCGGTGGCGCGGCGCAGGGTGCGCACATAGCCGAGCAGCTCCGGGGCCTGGCGCACGTCCCAGCCGGCGAGCATCGGATGGCGCTCCGCCTGGCGGGGCGTGAACGGCTGCTCGCGCACCAGCTTGCCGAGGTGGGTCATGGTATCCTGGGTGAAGATGCGCGGGATCTGCCGGGGGTCCTCGCTGAGGTAGAACTTCCCGCCGCCGGCCGCGGCCATCGCCTTGAGCAGTTCCACATCCGCGTCGCCGCCCACCGCCACGGTGGAGACGGTGATGTGCTCGGCCTTGCACGACGCGGCCAGTTCGGGATAGCCCGAACCGTTGGTCTGGCCATCGGTCAAGACGATCATGTGCTTGGTCTTGGCCGGAGCGCGGCTGAGCGCGGTGCGGGCCTCGGACATGCCGGGCCAGATGTTGGTGCCGCCGCCCACGGCGATCGCGCCGATGCGCGCCTGGATCTCGCCTTTCGGCGCCAGCCGGCCCATCGGCAGCGCCCACTGCGCCTCGCTGTCGAAGACCACCACGCCCAGCCAATCCTTGGCCTGCAGCAGCTGGCTGGTGGCGAGCGCGGCGGATTTGCAGACTTCGATCTTCTCGCCCGACATCGATCCCGAACGGTCGATGACCAGGGCGAGGCCCACCGCGGCCTTCTCCTCGTTGTCCTGCGCCTGCATCTTCACCGGCAGCAGCTCTTCGATGGGCGTGCGGAACCAGCCGCCCACGCCATACGAGCTGGTGCCGCCGATCACCAGCAGGCCGCCGCCGAACTCCTCGACGTAGATCTTCACCGCCGCCATCGCCCGCTCCGACATCAGCCGCGCGGGCAGGTCGGCGAGGATGACGCCGTCGTAGGCGTTCAGCTCCTGGACGGTGTCGGGCATGCCGGCGGGGGGACGATCGTCGAGGCGGATGCCTTCGGCGGCGAGCGCGTCGCCCAGATAGTGCGATTCCGCCGCATCGCCCGCCACCAGCAGCAGGCGCGGACGGCCATCGACATCGACCAGGGCGAGGGCCTGGTTGTTGCCGGGCATGCTGTCGCCGGCGAAGCCATCGGCCTCGACGCGGTAGGTGTAGAGGTTGCGTTCCGTCGGCGTGCGGCGGAATTCGCAGCGTTGCGCCGGTCCGGCCGTCACGCTGAGCGTCCGCGATTCGACCTCGAAGCCGTTCTCGAACAGCCGCAACCGGCCGCTGGCGGCGATGCTCGACTCGACCTCGGCGGTGAGGGTCAGCGCGGCGCCTTCATGGGAGCGCACGCGGTTGGCGGTCAGGCGCGACACGCGCACATCGCCGCGCAGCGGACCGGCCACCGGCGCGACGATGATCGGAACGCCGGCCAGGGCGGCCTCGCGCGCCGAGGCCAGCGCGTCGCCACGGGTCTGCACGCCATCGCTGATCAGCACCAGCTGCCGGCGCGCGGCGGGCGGAAACAGCCCGCGCGCCAGATCCAGTGTCGCGGCGAGATCGGTGTCCTGCCCATCGGATGCGGTCAGCGCCGGGTCGGCGAGCAGCGCAGGCAGGCCTGCGGCGGGGGTGCGGCGCACCACCGGTGTGGAGCCGGCCGAGACCACCGCCGTCCAGGTGCCGGCGGGCAGGTCGGCGGCGATCGCCTGCATGCGCGCGATCGCCACCGTGCCGCCATCCGCACCCATGCTCTGCGAATGGTCGATGGCGAAGACCACCGCGCGCACCGCTCCTGCGCCGTGCCATTCCGGAACGCCCAGCGTGAGGATGATCACCACGAGCGCGGCGGCGCGCAGCGCGGTCGCCGCCAGATGCCGCCAGCGCGGCAGTCCGAGCAGCGACGCACGCTGCGTCCACCACAGCAGCGCCAGCGCCGGCACGATGAGCAGCAGCAGCCACGGCGCGCCCAGGCTCATGCGACCCCCAGGCGATGATACAGCCATGCTTCGAGCAGCAGCAGGCCGAGCAGCAGGCCGAGCAGCAGCGGCATCAGATCGCCGCGCCACCACGGCGACGCCGCCTGTTCGCCGCTCGCCGGCGGGGCCACGGGCAGCACGCTCTCGCCACTATCAAGCAAGGCGGCGCTGCCGGTCTCGCCGGCCTCGGTGCGCCAGGCGCCGAGCCGATCGAGCTCCACCAGATGGCTGGCGCTGCGCAGCGTGGTGCCGTCGCTCCAGGTCAGCTGCGCGCCCTTCAGCGTCAGCACCGTGCCGGTGTGGTGGCGTTCGCCGCCCTGGCGGTCGCGTTCGGGCTGCGTGCACCACAGCAACGCGTTGCCGATCAGCAGCGGCCACACGCTGGTCAAAGCCAGGCGTTCGCTGCGATCCACCGCCGCCGCCAGCGCCACCATGCGCGCGCCCTGGATCTCGCCCGCCGCGAGGAACGGCCCGGCGGGAGAGGACCACAGCGGGGTGAGCGGCCCCGCGCTGGGCAGCACCGCGGTCTGGAGGGCGGCGACGCGCGCGCTGGCCACTCCGTAGAGCAGCGCATGGCCTGGATCGGCGAGGCGCGGCGAATCCACCGCCAGGCCACCAGCGATGGCCAGCGCATCGATGGGCGGGCGTCCCGCCGGCGGGTCGATCACCAGCGCCGGCCGCGCGCTCCACTCCGACGGCAGCCAGCCGGCGAAGATCACCACGTCGGCCGCCAGGTCGGCGCGCCAGGCGGCCGGTTCGATGCTCGCGACGCTGATCGCCCCGGCCTCGGCCAGGCCGGCCAGGGCGATGCTCACGAACGGATCTGGTTTGGCGCCAACCAGCAGGACGCGCAGCCGCTCCTGGCGCGGCAGCAGCAGCTCGACGCGGTCATCCAGGTCGAGCACGTCTCCTGGCAGGCGCAGGGCCAGGCTGAGCAGCGTGCCGACCGGTCGATCCAGCGGGATGGAGAGGCGCTGCACCGGGCAACGCCCGGTGGCGTCCGCGCTGAAACTCAGCGCGCGCAGGGTCACGGTGGTGCCGTCGATCGCCGCGGTCAATTCGGCGGCGGCGGTGGTGTCCGGCGGCAGCACCGCTTCGACCTGGACGAACACCTCGATCTGGCCGGGTTCCAGCGGGCGACGCCGCAGATCCGCGGCGGTGATGCCGGCGTTCAGCGCGCTGGGCAGGGCCACGCTGCGCCCGATCAGGATCACGCCGGCAGGCAGCTGGCCGTCGGTGCCGGGCTGCGCCGGATGGTCACTGGCGTCCCACACCTGGGCCTGGACTGCGCTCGCCGCCAGCTGTCCAGCCAGGGCCAGGGC
>JACDGQ010000166.1 GCA_013821615.1 Planctomycetota bacterium | reverse complement strand
GCATAGGACATCGAGTCGGTGATGAGCGACAAGGGGGCATACGCTCCGCGTCGCGCACCTGCACATGAGCCCGCGGAGCGGGCGGAAGAATCCAGCCCAGGGCGTGAGCCCTGGGACCAGGCGCGCACTACCGACATCTCTTACGGTCTGCGCTGCCTGCCGGCGACAGACGTCGATTCACTGATGAAATGCTGTTCCTGCAGGTAGCGCAGACCGTAAGAGATTCCGTTTCGGTTGCTGCCGATCGACCACGGGCAACGCAGCGTGCAACGCTGGATTCCACAAAGCGTATAATCGGATCGACATGTCCTTTGATTATCGGCACCGACGCAGGCAGGATCCCGGGGCGGCAAGGAGCAGCCCGATGGCTTGGTCGAAAGAGCGTTCGAAATCGGGTCGCCTCCTCGTCGCTCTGCTCATGGCACTGGCGGTCCGCCTGACAGCGGCCGACTACGACGAACCGCCGATCAGCTACAGCGCGAGCGTTCCGGCCGACGCGGTGGCTGGGCTGCTGCGGCGCTTGGAAGACGGCAGCACCACCCTGGAGTGGGATGCGGCGCATGGTTACCTGCCGGCCGTGCTGCGCGCGTTGGCGGTGCCGGCCGCGTCGCAGGTCCTGGTGTTCGCCAAGATCAGCCTGCAGCGCGACCAGATCTCGCCGTCGACGCCGCGCGCGCTGTACTTCAATGACGAGGTCTACGTCGGCACCGTCCCGGATGGCGGGGTCATCGAGCTGGCCGCCACCGATCCACGTCAGGGCACCATGTTCTACGTGCTCGACGCCCGCCGCGGCGAGCGCCCGCGCCCACGGCGCCAGACCCACGAATGCCTGCAGTGCCATGACGCCAACGGGCAGACCGGTGGCGTGCCGGGTCTGGTGCTGCGCTCGACCTTCACCGACCGCAGCGGCCAGCCGCTGCTCGATCACGGCTCGTTCACCACCGACCAGGCCAGCCCGTGGGCCGAACGCTGGGGCGGCTGGTACGTCACCGGCAGTCACGGGCGCATGCGCCACCTCGGCAACCTGCTGGTCGACGGGTCGACTGCGCCCGAGGCCGTCGACCGCGAGGCTGGCGCCAACCTCGCCACCCTCGGCCACCGCATCGATCCCGCGGACTACCTCGAGCCGGGCAGCGATCTGGTCGCGCTCCTGGTGCTCGGCCACCAGGCGCGCATGCACAACCTCATCACCCGCGCTGGCTACGCCGCGCGCCTCGCCCTGCGCGACGAGGCGGCGATGAACCAGGCGCTGCAGCGTGGGGCGGACTTCCGCAGCGACAGCACCGTGCGGCGCATCCGCAGCGCCGGCGACGAGCTGCTGCGCTACCTGCTGTTCGCCGACGAGGCGCAGCTGCCCGACCCCGTCGTGGGCAGCTCCGCCTTCGCCGCGGGGTTCGCCGCGCGCGGGCCGCACGACGGCCAGGGCCGCTCGCTGCGCGACCTCGACCTCCAGCACCGTCTGCTGCGCCACCGCTGCAGCTGGCTGATCACCTCACCGGCCTTCACCGCCCTGCCGGCGCCACTCAAGGACCACCTCTACGGGCGTCTGCGCGCCATCCTCCTCGGCACCGACGCGAGCGGCGAGTACGCCTACCTCGGCGCGGACGAGCGCGCCGCCATCCTCGCCATCCTGCTGGCTACCGATCACGATCTGCCGGCATCCTGGCGCTGATCGCGGCTTGGTTTCGCTCACGGTCGCCCACGATGCAGCGCATGCTCGATGTCTATACCTACGCCCAGTGCAGCACCTGCCGCAAGGCCACCGCCTTCCTCAAGGCGCGCGGTGTGCCCTTCCGCGAGCTGCCCATCCGCGAGCGCCCACCCGGCGTGCCGCAGCTGAAGCGCATGCTGGCGGCGGTAGGTGGGGATGTGAAGCGGCTGTTCAACACCAGCGGCCAGGATTACCGCGCGCTCGGCCTGAAGGACAAGCTGCCGACCATGACCGATGCGGCGGCGCTCACGCTGCTCGCCGGCAATGGCAACCTCATCAAGCGCCCGTTCGTGCTCGCCGGCACGCGCGGACTGGTCGGGTTCGCCCCCGAGGCGTGGGCGGAACTCGGCTGAGTGCGGACGCGTTTGACCGGAAAACCGGATCGGACTCCAGGTATCCGACCTTGTCAGGCGCATGGGCGCCAATGGGGACGATGGCACGTCGCCCCTCGACCAGCCCCGTCGAGGCATGTGCGTCGGTCGGGGCATGACACCGCCGGATCCGCTTCCGGAACGCCGACGCAACGACACCATGACGGGCGGCGTACTCCTGTCCTGCACCCCCTGGAAACCCTCATGGCCACCGTCCTGCCGTCGACCCTCTGCACGCTCCTCGCACTCGGTGCCGTCGCAGGCGCCACGGCGGCCGAGCCGCTGGTCCTGCACACCTTCACCAAGCAGCGCCTGAGCGACGTGTTCTACAACGAGGGCGCGGCGGTCGCCGACATCAACAAGGACGGGAAGCTGGACATCATCTCCGGTCCGTTCTGGTACGAAGGCCCGGGCTTCGCGGTGAAGCATGAGTTCTATCCGGGCAAGCCCTTCGATCCGCACAGCTATTCGCAGCTGCAGTTCTTCACCTTCGCCGGCGACATCAACGGCGACGGCTGGGCCGACATCGTCACCGTCGGCTATCCCGGCAAGGAAGCCTTCTGGTGGGAGAACCCCAAGGGCGCCGAGGGTCCGTGGAGGCAGCACCTGGCGCTGGCATCGGTCGATAACGAGTCGCCGGCCTTCGCCGACATCACTGGTGACGGCAAGCCCGAGCTGCTCTGCACCAGTGGCGGGCGCATCGGCTACGCCGAGCCCGACGCCAAAGCCCCGGACCAGCCGTGGGCCTTCCACGCCATCTCCGAGCAGGGCAAGTGGGAGCGCTACACCCATGGCTTCGGCTACGGTGACGTCAACGGCGACGGGCGCAGCGACCTGCTGCTCAAGGAAGGCTGGTGGGAGCATCCCGCCAGCGCCGACGCGGTGCCCTGGGCCTACCACGCCGCCGACCTCGGCAGCGGCGGCGCGCAGATGCGCGTGGTCGACGTCAATGGCGACGGTCGCGCGGACATCGTCACCAGCCTCGAAGCGCACGGCTTTGGACTGGCGTGGTTCGAGCAGCAGGCCGACCACTCCTTCACCAAGCACCTGATCATGGGCAAGACCCCCGAGGAAAACGCCTTCGGCCTGGTCTTCACCCAGATGCACGCGGTCGCGGTGGTCGATGTCGACGGTGACGGCCTGCCCGACATCGTCACCGGCAAGCGCTACTGGGCGCACGGCCCGGACGGCGACCCGCAGTCGAAGGAGCCGGCAGTGCTCTACTGGTTCCGCCAGGTGCGTGAAAAGGGCGCGGTCCACTTCGTACCCTACAAGATCGATGACGATTCCGGCGTGGGTACGGACGTGACCATCGCCGACGTCGATGGCGACGGCCATCCCGACATCGTGGTCGGCAACAAGAAGGGCACCTTCGTGTTCCTGCAGCACGTCCAGAAGGTCGACCAGGCGACCTGGGACGCGGCGCAGCCCAAGCCCACCGGGCACTGACCTGCCGGCATGTGGCATCCTGGCGGTGAAAACCCCCAGGACTCCACCGTTCAGGAAAGGTCGGGCAGCGCCTTGGTCCCGTCGCCGAAGGTCGGCAGCTCGACGCCCATGCGCGCGGCCAGGCCGATGAGCAGGTCGCTGAAGTTGCCGTTGCACGTGGGCACGTAGCGGCCGGGGCGGATGGTGCCGCCGCCCGTGCCGGCGATGATGGTGGGCAGGTTGACGGGGCTGTGCGAGAAGCCGTTGCCCAGGCCGGCGCCGTAGACCACCATGCAGTTGTCGAGCAGCGTACCGGGGCCCTCGCTCAGGCCCTTCATGCGCTTGATCATGTAGGCGAACTGCTCCATGTAGTAGGCGTCGATCCTGCGCAGCTTCTCCATCGCCTCTGGCTTGTTGAAGTGGTGCGAGAGCGAGTGGTGGTCATCGCTGATGCCGATCTCGGGGAAGCCGCGCGCGCGGAACATCTGGCCCATCATGAAGGTGCTGATGCGCGTGCTGTCGCTCTGGAAGGCGAGGATGATGAGGTCCATGAGCAGCTGCACGTGTTCGTGGAATTTTTCGGGGATGGCGGTGGCCTTCACTTCGATCAGCGGCGAGCTCTTGTAGGCGCGCTTGGCCGCGGCGTTCTGCGCCTGGTCGGTGGACTGCTTCTCGATCGCCTGGATGCGGCTCTCGAGCGAGCGCATGCCGTCGAGGTACTCGTCGAGCTTGCGCTGGTCGCTGCCGCTGATGCGCTCGCGCAGCTTCTTGGCGCTGTCCAGGACGATGTCGATCATGCTCTGGTCGAGCGACGGCCCGGCGGGGGCATCGGCACTGGCGGCCACCGTCTTCGCGTCAGCGGCGCCCGCCACGGCCGGGCGCCGCGCCGGGCGCGAGCGGCGCGACGAGAACAGACGTTCGAGCACCGCGCGCGGATTGATCTCCTTGGGCATCGGCTGGGTCGCGGAACGCCATGACAGGTTGAAGTAGGCGCAGCTGTACCCGGGCGTGCAGTCGCCCGCCGCGGGCGCCGGCATGGTGCCGAGCTCGAGCGAGGGCAGCGCGGTGTAGGCGCCGATCTTCTGCGCGATCGCCTGGTCGACCGAGATCGCCGCCCTGACCGCATTGATCGCGATGCGCACCCCGGTGAGATAGGTGCCGGCCTCGCGCGCATGCGTGCCGGCGGCGTCGCCGGAGGCGTTCTTGTGGCCGAGGCCGCCCAGGATCAGGGTGTCGCCCAGGTACGGGCGCAGCGGCTCCAGTGACGACGGCAGCGGCGCGCCCTGGCCGAACTTCCCGTCCTTGGGCCAGAAGTGTTCGGGGATGACGCCGTTGGGTTCGTAGATGAAGGCCAGGCGCACCGGCGGGCGGTAGGCGCCGCCGGGGCCGCGCGGCGGGTCGGCCCAGCCCATGGTCTCGAGCAGCGGCAGGGCGAGCGCGGCGCCGAGTCCCGTGAGCACGGTGCGGCGGGGCAGGAGCCAGCGGCGGGTGTGGGGATGCATGGGTGGTCCTGGGTCGCGCTGGCGCTCAGCGGGCGGTGCGGCGGTTGAGGAAAGGGTAACTGCGCGCGATCTCGATGACCAGGCGCGACATGCGGTAGCCGTCGGCGGCGACCGCGGCGGCGATGCGGTCGACCACGGCTTCGTCGGGATCGGCGAGACTGCGGCCGAGCGCGTAGGTCAGCAGCTTGCCGGCGAACGTGCGCACGAAGTCGTCCCGGCGTTCCAGGAACAGCTTCTTGAGCTGCGCCGGACCGCTGAAACGGCGCCCGCCCGGCAGCTCGCCGGCGCTGTCGATGGCGCCGGCGGCGTCCTGGTCGCGCCAGCGCCCGACCGCGTCGAAGTTCTCGAAGCCGAAGCCGATCGCGTCCATCACCACGTGGCACGAGGCGCAGCCCGCGTCCTCGCGGTGCCGGGCGAGCAGCTGGCGCATGCTCTGGGCCTTGCCGCCATCCGTGCGCGCCTGGTCCTCGAGCGGTGGCACCGCCGCGGGCGGCGCGGGTGGCGGCGTGCCGAGGATCTCCTCGAGGATCCAGCGCCCGCGCTTGACCGGGCTGGTGCGCGTCGGCGCCGAGGTCACGGTCAGCAGCGCGCCGAGCGTCAGCACCCCACCGCGGTTCGGATCGGTGAGCGGCACCTTGCGCATCTGCGGCCCATCCACCCCGGCGATGCCGTAGAACTTCGCCAGGCGCGCGTTGAGGAAGGTCCAGTCAGAGTCGATGAACTCCAGCACGCTGCGGTCCTCGTGCAGCACGGCGTCGAAGAACAGCGCGCCCTCGTCGTACATCGCCTGACGGATCTCCCTGGTGAATCCGGGAAAGGCCTTGGCGTCAGGGGTCGCGGTGAAGACGTTGCGCAGCTGCAGCCACTGCCCGGCGAAGTTGTCGACCAGGGCGCGGCTCTTTGCGTCCTTCAGCATGCGCCGCACCTGCGCCTCGAGCACCGCAGGCTGGTGCAGCGCGCCGGACCTGGCCTCTGCGAAGAGCGTCTCGTCGGGCATCGTCGACCACAGGAAGTAGGACAGCCGCGTGGCCAGCTCCCAGTCGTCGATCGGGTAGACGCCGGCGGCGTCGGCCGGGTGGTCGTCCTCGATGCGGAAGAAGAACTCGGGCGAGATCAGCGCGGCCTTGAGCATGAGCTTGACCGACTCGCTGAACACTTCGCCCTGCGCGTCGGCGAGGGCGAAGACGCGCAGCAGGCGCTCGACCTGCTCGGCGCTGGCGGGGCGGCGGAAGGCGCGGCCCGCGAAACGTTCGGCGATGCGCTGCGCCGCCGCTACGCGCTCAAGGTCCTTGCCGGGCACGGCCACGAACAGGCGCTTGTGCAACTCGGTCGGCTGGGCGGCCGGCGGGCCGGTGATGTCGATGCCGTCGATGGCCAGGGCGCGCTCCTTGGCCACCTTGGGCCTGGGCACCTTCGCGGTGGCGGGCGGCGGTGTGGTTGGCGCGCCCGGTGCGGCCTTCGACTCGCTGACAGGGTTCAGGTAGATCACCGTCAGCGTGCGCGTACCGGCGCCCAGCGGCGTGGTCACCGTGTAGGTGGTCGGCGCATGCAGTCCTGCAGCGACACGCGCCTCGCCGACCAGCTGACCGTCGACCTTGACCGCGAACGCGACCGGTTCGCCGCCCGCGGCGTCGGCGCCGGCGCGGACCTTGATGGTGTAGCGGCCGTCCTTGGGCGCGGTGAAGGTGGTCGCGACCTCGCCCGGACCGGTGAAGACCCGGCGCCGCGCCTCGCGCGCAGCAGGAGTCTCCTGCTGCTGCGCCGCGGCGGCCTCGACCGGGTGGCCGGCCTCGACCGTGCCGTCGACGGTCGCGGCCAACTCGATGCCGTACAGACTCATGCTCAACTGGTCGTCGACCACCACCTTGTCGAGCAGGGTGTCGGCCGCGACCAGGTACTTCTCCATCAGCAGCGGCGAGACCGACAGCACGTCGCCGTTGTTGTCGAAGCCGCCACCGACGTCGTCGAGCGGGAATTCCGCGGCCGGCTTGGCATCGAGCCCGAGC
>JACDGQ010000165.1 GCA_013821615.1 Planctomycetota bacterium | reverse complement strand
GGTCGAGGCAACCTGACCCGCGCCGGAGGACCTGCGCCGACTAGCTGCACAGGTGGCAACCGCGGCAACGACCCGCAACCGCCGCGGTAACCATCCAGTCTCCCGGCCCGACCCGCCGCTCCCAGAGGATAGCCCGATGCGCATGATCCCACGCTTTTCGACACCGGCATGGCTCCTGCTGATCGCCGCACTGGCACCGGCCTGGGCAGCGGAAGGTCCCTGGCAACCGCTCTTGAACGGTACCGACCTGCAGGGCTGGGAGACCTGGTTGAACAAGCCCGCCGGCGCCAGCGAGCCGCTCGGCCTGAACCACGATCCCGACCACGTCTTCAGCGTCAGCGATGGCTGCCTGCACATCACCGGCCAGGTCTTCGGCGGCGTCAGCACGCTGGCCGAGTACGGCGACTACCACCTGCGCCTGGAGCAGCGCTGGGGTGACAAGAAGTGGGCGCCCAGGCTCGACGTGGTCCGCGACAGCGGCATCTGCTACCACGGCACCGGGCCGCATGGCGCCGCCTACGGCAACTGGCTGTCGAGCATCGAATGCCAGATCCAGGAAGGGGATACCGGCGATTGCTGGCTGGTCGCCGGACCGCGCGTCGAGGTCCATGCGGTGCCACACGAAAAAGCCTGGGAATACCGCAGCGACGCCCCTCTGGTGGGGGAGGCCAAGGACCGCATCTACAAGTCGGCGACCAACGAGAAGCCGCTCGGCGAGTGGAATGTCATCGAGGTCATCTGCCGCGGCGACACCTGCACGCACATCGTCAATGGCACCACGGTCATGGTGCTCGGCCATGCCCGTCATGTGGTCGCCGGCAAGGACGAGCCGCTCACCCGCGGCCGCATCCAGTTGCAGAGCGAAGGCGCCGAAGTGTGGTATCGCAAGGTCGAGATCAGCCTGCTCACACCGTGACCCCGGGCGCCCCAGGGGCCCATGGACGGCCCCGAAGGGCGCGGCATGGTGGACGCCCCCGCGACCCCCTGGGTACCGGTCCGTTTTGGTATCACTCAGGCACCGCCCGCAAGCGCATGCCGGCCTTGAGCGAAAGCGCTTCCAAGGCATTCCTTCCCTGAACCACCCGCGAGAGAGTCCCGCATGTCCGCCAAGCCCGTCCTCAACATCGCCCTGGTCGGCTACGCCTTCATGGGCCGCGCCCACAGCAACGCCTACCGCCAGGTGAACCACTTCTTCGACCTGCCCTTCCAGGTCGTGCCCAAGGTGCTGGTCGGGCGCAGCGAGGGCCCGCTCAAGGCCGCCACCGAGCAGCTCGGCTGGCAGGAGTGGAGCACCAACCTCGACGCGGTGCTCAAGCGCCCGGACATCCACGTCATCGACGTCGCCACGCCCAACGACAGCCATGCGCCGCTCTCGATCGCCGCGCTCAAGGCCGGCAAGCACGTGCTGTGCGAGAAGCCGCTGGCGCTGAACGTCAAAGAAGCCAAGGCGATGACCGCCGCCGCCACCAAGGCGCGCACCGTCGCCGGCAAGCCCTGCCGCGTCGGCCTGTGGCACAACTACCGCCGCGCCCCGGCCGCCTCGACCGCGGCCAGCCTGATCGCCGATGGCAAGCTCGGTGAGATCCGCCACGTGCGCGCGGTCTACCTGCAGGACTGGTTGCTCGACGAGACCTGCCCGGCGTCGTGGCGCATGATGGAGAAGACCTGCGGCTCGGGTGCGCACGGCGACCTCAACGCGCACATCATCGACCTGACCCGCTTCATGACCGGCCTGGAGTTCGACGAAGTCAGCGGCATGCGCCAGACCTTCATCAAGAAGCGCCGCAACGCCGACGGCAAGGGCATGCTCGACGTCGACGTCGACGACGCGCTGCTGTTCATCGCCAAGCTCTCGAACGGCGCACTCGCCAGCTTCGAGGCGACGCGCGCCGCCGCCGGGCGCAAGAACTACAACCGCATCGAGATCAACGGCACCAAAGGCTCGATCGTGTGGAACTTCGAGCGCATGAATGAACTCGAGGTCTACACCGTCGACGACGAGCCCCGCCACAAGGGCTTCCGCACCGTGATGTGCATGGACGGCGCCGCGCATCCCTACGCCGGCAACTACTGGCCCGACGGCCACATCATCGGCTACGAGCACTGCTTCACCAACATGCTCGCCGACTTCGTCAAGGCGCTGGCCAGCGGCGCGGAGTTCCGCCCCGACTTCGCCGACGGCCTCGCCAACCAGGAGGTCCTCGACGCCTCGCTGAAATCCGCCAAGACCCGCAAGTGGGTCACCGTCGCGCGCAGCCAGAAGCTCAAGCCGGCCAAGGCGCTCAAGGCCGGGGCGGGCAAGTCGCTGCTGTGAGATGAACCGTCGGACCAGCCGGGCCGGCCAACCACACCGAGGCAGCGCGTGCACGTGATCGCCAAGACCCGAACGCAGATCGCCGAGACCGTTCTGAGCACGGTCTCGGAACAGTTCGGGATGGCCCAAGTGGACGAGTCGATGACATGGAAGCAGGCGGGTTGGTGCAACGACAGCCTCGATGAGACCGACTTCCTCCTGACCCTGGAGCAGCGCCTGGGCATCGAGGTCACCGCGGCACCACCTCTCCTGACCACTTTTTATGACGTCGATCGGCCGATCTCGATCTTCATCGACTTCGCATTCTCCCTACTCACCGCCAATCCCGAACACCTGAACACGAATAAAGGAACGCCCCGATGAAAGGCCCCGCCATCTTCCTCGCCCAGTTCATGGGCGACGCCGCTCCCTTCAACTCCTGGCCCACCATCACGGCGTGGGCGGGCAAGCTCGGCTACAAGGGCGTGCAGGTCCCATCGTGGGACGGCCGCGCCATGGATCTGAAGAAGGCCGCGACCTCCAAGGCCTATTGCCAGGAATTCGCCGGCATCGCCAAGAAAAACGGTGTCGAGATCACCGAACTGTCCACCCACCTGCAGGGCCAGCTGGTCGCCGTGCACCCGGCCTACGATGAGCAGTTCGACGGCTTCGCCCCCAAAGAGGTGCGCGGCAATCCCAAGGCGCGCACCGAGTGGGCGATCGAGCAGGTCAAGCTGGCGCTGACCGCGAGCGCCAACCTCGGCCTGAAGGCCATGCCCTCGTTCACCGGCGCGTTGCTGTGGCACACCATGTATCCGTGGCCGCAGCGCCCGGCCGGCCTGGTCGAAGAGGGCTTCGCCGAGCTGGCGCGGCGTTGGAAGCCGATCCTCGACCACGCCGACAAGGTCGGCGTCGACGTGGCGTGGGAGGTCCACCCTGGCGAGGACGTGCACGACGGCGCGACCTTCGAGCTGTTCCTCAAGCACCTCAAGGACCACCCGCGCGCGAACATCCTGTACGATCCGTCGCACCTCGTGCTGCAGGGCATGGACTACAGCGCCTACATCGACCACTACCACGCGCGCATCAAGTGCTTCCACGTCAAGGACGCCGAATTCCGTCCCGACGGCCGCACCGGCGCCTACGGCGGCTACCTGGGCTGGAAGGAGCGCGCGGGCCGTTTCCGCTCGCTCGGCGACGGGCAGATCGACTTCGGCCGCATCTTCAGCCAGCTCACCCAGTACGGCTACAAAGGCTGGGCGGTGCTGGAGTGGGAGTGCGCATTGAAGGACCCTGAGCAGGGCGCCGCAGAAGGCGCGCCGTTCATCGCCCGCCACCTCATCAAGCAGGCGGCCAAGGCCTTCGATGACTTCGCCGGCGGCAAGCCGGACAAGGAGCAGCTGCACCGCATCCTCGGCATCGGCGGGGCGAAGGCGGCGAAGAAGTAACCGGGACGGATATCCGGTCTCGCGAGCACCCGGGGCATGACGCTCCGGGTGCTTCCGTTTCCAAGCACCAGCGTCACGCGCAGTCGCGGTAACGGATGACGTCGACCGGGCAGCCCTCTGCGGCCTCGCGGATGGCGAGGCTTTCGGCCACGGCCACCTTCGCGTGCAATGGGCTGCGCTCGTCCCGGTTCACGCCGGTCTTCCCGTCCTGCCGCGCGCTGCCGAGCACGACCGCGTCGCTGACCTCGTTCAGTTCGAAAACCGCGGGCGCGGTCGTTGGGCAGGCGCCGCAACCGATACAGCCTTCTTCGATCCAGACCTGGGTGATCATCGGGTCTCCTTACCGTCATCATCGCGAGGCGCGCTGGCATTGCGCCATCGGCAGCGTGCCGCGGGGGACATAGGCACCGCGCATGCGTCGATGGAGCGCGGCACCATCGCGGCGCGCTTCGCGTGCGTCGTGGTCGCGTGGTGCACTCTCGCATTCGTGCAATCGGCAGTGTCGGGCTGACGATATCCACATGCGCAACTTTTCTTGCCTGGGTGATGCCGACGCGAAAGGCTCCGCCGGAAAAAAACCTCCCAGATCCGGTGTGCATCCGCTCACGTACCAGCTGCGGACGACCGGTGCATCCGCCCTGGCGGCCACTCACCTTATCCAGGAACTCCCATGAAACCCGCCTTCAAAGGGCTCGTCACCCTCGGACTCGCGACGCCGCTGCTGGTGATCCTGATGGGCTCCGACCACAAGGATGGTCCGAGCGCCACCGCCGATCACGCCGCAGACATCGCCGATCTCTACGCTTGGCACAGCACCTCTGCCGGCACCTTCACCGCGGTCGTGACCTTCGCAGGTTTCGGCGCCCCGGGCGCCCCGGCGGTCTACGATGCCAACGCGCTCTACACCATCCACGTCGACCGCAGCGCCACGACAACCTTCGACAACACCCCGAAGGTCGACATCAACATCCGCTTCGGCAAGGATGCGTCCGGGCATTTCGGCGTGCAGGTGGAGAACCTTCCGGGCGCGACGGCGGCCATCAAGGGCGCGGTCGAGACCACCCTGAACGATGGTCCCAAGCGCAAGGTGTTCGCGGGACTGCGCGATGATCCGTTCTTCTTCGATCTCGACGGATTCAAGTCGACCGCGGCCACCGGCACGCTGCACTTCGACAACACCCACGACACCTTCGCGGGCACCAACGTCACCGCGGTGGTGGTCGAAATGGATCTCGCCGACATCACCGTCGGCGGCACCCTGCCGCACCTCCAGCTGTGGGCGACCACCGCGCGCAAGCCCACCGCCATCGCCCGCACCGGCATCGCGCCGGATCCCACCCCCACCCACCGCCCGCTGACCTTGATCGGGTCGGTGATCGCCACCGGGAACACGCCATGATCCGCACCCACCTCATCCTCATCGCGGGCGTCGTCGCCGGCACCGGCATGCTGCTCGCGGGCTGCGGGGGCCACAACACCAGCAGCACTCCGGCTCCGCAGGTGTTCACCTTCCTGGCGGACGACACGGCCTCCTACGTGCGCATCGACCGCGTCGGCATGCCGGCCGTCGGCACGGCGGTGATCACCAACAAGGACGCCTACAACGACTCCAACCCCGCCGACGACGCGCAGGGCACCTGGGTGCCGCAGATCCAGAGCAACGTCGCCGGCCTGCACAGCGCGCTCGACGATGATCTCACCGGCGCGGGTCTGACCCCGGCCACCACTGGCGAGTCCCTTGCCCAGGCGGGGCCGCTGATCGTGCCGGACACGCTGAAGATCGACACTGCGGCCGCCTCAGGCTTCCCCAACGGCCGTCAACTCGCCGATCCAGTGGTCGACGTGACCCTGGCGGTGGTGCTGCTCAAGCTCGGCACCGCCGGCCAGACGGCGCTCACACTGGCCAACCTGCCGCTCAATCCGCCGGCAAACGACAAAGCCTTCTTGAGCGGCTTCCCGTACCTGGCGGCGCCGTTCTGAGCGGGGTTTCACCCTGATCCGCTGAATACGGGCGCTCGCGTCCGCGGTCTGGCGGCGCGGCATGGTACGGCAGTTCCGTCCCATGCCGCGCTGACTGGTTGCGGACGCTCCGCGCCGTCCGGGCATCCACTCCCTGTCGCGCCGCTGCGACCCCGCCCGTCTCTTCACGAGGAACCACCATGACCCTCGCCATCTCGCGGAACGCCCGATTGCTGATCGCCGGCTCCGTCGCCCTCATGGTGGCCGCCCTCGCCTTGCCATTTTCCACCCCTTTCAAGGGCCTGCCCGCGTCCGCCCCAGTTCCTGCACCGCCCACAGCCATGCACCAGCCCGACTACGGTACGCTGGTCACGCGCTACGATGACGGCGTCGAGGAGCTGCTGGCGCGCACGCTGCGCGCGCCGCGTTCGTGGCTGGCCTGGGAGCAGCTCGGCCGCACCTACCGCACGCGCGCGCAGCTGACCGGAGATCAGCTCGATTACACCCGGGCAGAGGACGCGCTCGCGCACGCCTTCGCCATCGCTCCCGACGGTGCCGGTCCGTTCCTGGCGCGCGCCCAGCTCAACGGCTCGCTGCACCGCGACGATCTCGTTGCGGCGGATCTCGACCGCGCCGCGGCCGCCGTCCTGGTCGATGACCGCACCGCCGCCGCGACCCTGACGCTGCGCGCCACCTGCGCCTTCCACGCCGGGCGCTACGACGCAGCGCGCGACCTGTACGCGCAGGCCATGAAGGCGCATGCGGACCACCTGATCCTGGTCGCGCAGGCCGATCTCGACTTCGCCACCGGGCGCCGCACGCAGGCGTTCGCCGCGCTCTCAGCGGCTGAGCGTGGCGCCGATCCCGCAGACACTTTCGGCTGGGCCTGGCTGGCCGTGCAGCGCGGCTGGTTCGAACAGGAGCGCGGCGATTGGGACGCGGCCCTGGTCTGGTACCGCGAGGGCGAGCGGCGCATGCCCGGCTGGTGGCAGGCCGAGGCGCGCACCGCCGGCGTCCTCAGCCACCGCGGCGACCACGACGCCGCGCTCGCCGCCTACCGCGGATTGGTCGCGCGCACCGGACGCATCGACCTGATGGACGCCCTGGCGCTGGAGCTGCGTGCGCATGGCGACGAGAGCGCTGCGCACATCTGGAGCGATCGTGCGGGCGCGGCCTGTGCGGCGCTGCTCGCCGAGTTTCCCGAGGCGGGCTGCGCCCATGGCCTCACGCACGCCTTGAGCGTGGCGGCGGATCCGGTGCAGGCGGTCGCACTGGCCCGACGCAACCTCGCGCTGCGCCCTGGTGGCGAGGCGCAGACC
>JACDGQ010000164.1 GCA_013821615.1 Planctomycetota bacterium | reverse complement strand
GGCTGGGTGCGGTCGCCGGGCGCTGGCCCGAGGCCCTGACCGTGCTCGTCCAGGCCACCGGCGATGCGCCGGCCCAGGCCGCGGCGCTCCTCGAATACGGCCCGCCGCCGGGGGCGCCGCTGCCCGTGGCCCAGGCCTGGATCGACCTGGCCCGCAAGTCGCCCGCCGGTGCCGAGCGCATCGGCATGCTGACGCACGCGGAACTCCTGCTTGAGCGCGCGCTGCCTGCCCTGAACGGCGCCGACGCCAAGCGCGCGCACGCCGCCCTCGACCAGATCCTGCCACAGATCCCGCTCGATCCGGCGCGGATCAACTGGACCACCCTGACGGCGGCCGAATGGGAGCGCATCCCGGCGCCCATCTACCCGCTGACCGCCCGCGTCGACCGCAGCGATTCCGGCCTGGTCCTCGAGCCGGGCGAGAGCGTGCGCGTGGTGCCGCATCCGACCGAGACCTGGAGCTTCCTGGTGGAGGTGAAGGATCACGTGGTATGCACGTGGAAGGGGGTCGAGAGGAGCGTCTCGCTCGAACTCAACGACGGCAACACCATCACCCACATCACCCACCGCCTCGGCTCGCAGGGTTACCTCTACGGCAGCGTGCTGATGTGGTTCGACGTCAACCAGAAGAAGCAGGTCGGGGTGATCAACGGTCCGGGAAGGCTGTGGTTCGGTCCCTCGACCGACCGCACGGTCGAGGGGTCGACGAACGGGACCATCCGCTTGAAGATCGTGCGCCTCGACGGGGAGTGAGGGCCGCCACACCGCAGAGTCCACCTGCAGCGGTGCGATCCGCGAGAAGGCCCTAACCGCCGAGCAGCCGCCGGCGCAGCAGCATGGTCGCCAGCGGCATGGTGACGGCGAGCAGCACGCCGCTGCTGAGCAGCAGCCACACCACGTGCAGGTCGGGCGCGCCGAGGATGGCCAGGGCGCGGGCGCTTTCCGCGAGGTGGTGCACCGGGTTGATGGCGAGCAGCAGGCGCACCAGCGGATGGCCATCGGGCACCGGGAAATAGGTGCTGCTCACCAGGCTGAGCGGGATGGCGAGCAGGAAGGCCGGCAGGTTCATGTGGTCGATGCTCGGCAGGAAGGCGGTGAAGGTCAGCGCGAAGGAGGCCATCGCGCAGCCCATCACGAACACCAGCGGCAGCACCAGCGGCAGCAGCAGCGGGTG
This sequence comes from Planctomycetota bacterium, assembly GCA_013821615.1. Classification (GTDB taxonomy): domain Bacteria; phylum Planctomycetota; class UBA11346; order UBA11346; family UBA11346; genus BOG-1363. Next base: position 5,923 of record JACDGQ010000164.1, on the reverse strand, counting down.
CGGCAGGTGCAGCACGCCGCAGGCGTCGAGGGCGAGGATCACGGCCACCACCGCGCTGACGAACATCGTGCCCATGGTGCCGCCCCACAGGATCTCGCCCGCCACCATGTGCGGCAGCTCGACCTGGGTGGCGAGCAGGCCGTCGTACAGGCGCTGGTAGTGCATGCGCACGTAGGCGCCCCACAGCGCGTGGAAGAACGGCGCGTTGAGTGCGGTGTAGGCGCACAGCCCGGGTGCCAGGTAGGTCAGGTAGGTCAGCGTCTGGCCGTGCCAGACCAGCGCGCCGATGAAGCCACCCAGGCCGAGGCCGAAGGCGAGCATGGCGACCACCGGTTCCAGCGCCGGCGGCATCATGCCGATGTACCAGGTGCGCAGGTAGACGCGCGCGTGGCGGCGCATCACCGCCCACGAACGCCAGTCGGCGAGGGCGAGCAGGGTCATGGCGCACGCCCCGCGAGCGCCGCTGCGCTGGCCGCGCCCTCGCCGTCGCGCGCGAGTTTGAGGAAGAGGTCGTCGAGGTTCGGCTCGCGCAGGCGCAGGGCCAGCGCGGGGAAGGCGGCGGCGAAGGCGGCGAGCTGCGCGGCGCGCAGCGGCAGGTGCCACTCGTCCATGATCGGCGCTGGCGTCGAGGCGTCCGCGGCGCGCAGCCACGCCGCGATGCGCTCCTCCAACGCGGCGTCGCCAGCGGTCGCGTAGACCGCGACGTGTTCGCCGAGCACCGCACCGAGCAGCGTGCGCGGCTGCCCGCGCGCGGTGATGCGGCCCTCGGCGAGCACCAGCAGCTCGTCGCTCAGACGCTCGGCCTCGTCCATGTAGTGGGTGGTCAGGATGATGCCCAGGCCCTCGCCGCGCAGGCGGTTGACCAGCTGCCACAGCGCCACCCGCGCCTGCGGGTCGAGACCGGTGGTGGGTTCGTCGAGGAACAGCACGCGCGGCCGGTGCACCACCGCGCGCGCGATCATCAGCCGGCGGCGGAAGCCGCCCGAGAGCTCATCGGGGCGGTGGCCCGCGAAGGGGCGCAGGCCGAAGGTGTCGAGCAGTTCGTCGACGCGTGCGCGCAACCCTTCCACCCGTGGCCGGAAGTAGCCGGCGTAGCGCAGCAGGTTCTCGGCGACCGGAAACTCCTGATCGAGGGTGTCCTCCTGGCTGCAGATGCCGAGCAGGCGCTTGGTCGCGCTGCGCGCCGCAGAGAAGTCCCGCCCGAAATAGCTGATGGTGCCAGCATCTGGGGCGATGAAGCCGCTGAGCATGCGTAGGGTGGTGGTCTTGCCCGCGCCGTTGGGCCCGAGCAGCCCCAGCACCATGCCCGCCCGCAGCTCGACCCCGACGCCGTCCACCACCCGCCGCCCGGCGAAATGCTTCACCAGGCCGGTGGCTTCGAGGAGCAGGTCGGATGGCATGGGCGGGAGGCTAGGGAGGGGGCGGGGGTGCGGAAGCCGGGAAGCCGGGAAGCGTCTCCCATGCATTCCTCCCATAGGCTCAGGAACCTCTGGAAAGCGCGGGAGAGGACCGCATCGTCCGCAGCGGAATCCGGGTTCCCGTCCCGGGCGCTCTGCCGCCTTCCCCCCGCCCCTGCCATCGGATCCGCGCATGCCCATCATCACCGCCAAGACCGCTCAGCCCACCTACGACGTCGTCATCGTCGGCTCTGGCGCCGGTGGCGGGCAGATGGCGATGACCCTGACCCTGGCCGGCCTGAAATGCGTGATGCTCGAGGCCGGTCGCGCCTACGACCCGGCCACCGAGACGCCGATGTTCCAGCGTCCCGACCAGGCGCCGCTGCGCGGGGTGGGCACGCCCGAGAAGAACTTCGGCTTCTACGACGCCACCGTCGACGGCGGCTGGCAGGTGCCGAACGAGCCCTACACCCAGGGCAGCGACGATCCGGCGCGCAAGTTCTGGTGGTGGCGCGCGCGCATGCTCGGCGGCCGCACCAACCACTGGGGACGCATCTCGCTGCGCAATGGCCCCTACGACTTCAAGCCGCACAGCCGCGATGGCCTGGGCTTCGACTGGCCGATCGGCTACGAGGACGTCGAGCCGTACTACACCAAGGTCGAGCAGCTGATCGGCGTGTACGGCACCAACGAGGGCCGCGAGAACACCCCGGACTCGCCCGAGGGCGTGCTGCTGCCGGCGCCGAAGGGGCGCGCGGCCGAGCTGCTGGTGCAGAAGCACGCGAAGACCGTGGGCGTGCCGGTGATGCCGATCCACCGCGCGGTGCTGACCAGGGCGCTCGACGCGGACACCATCCCGGCCAAGCTCTTCCCCGGCAACGAGTGGGCGCAGAAGATCGTCGCCGATTCGATGCGCAGGCGCGGCGCGTGCTTCTGGGCGACGCCCTGCGGCCGCGGCTGCAGCATCGGCGCCAACTACCAGAGCACGACCGTGCACCTGCCGCCGGCGCTGGCCACCGGCAACCTCGACATTCTGCCCAACGCGCACGCGCGCGAAGTGCTGCTGGGCGCCGACGGCAAGGCCAACGGCGTGCTGTTCGTCGACAAGACCACCGGCAACGAGGAGCGCGTGCGCGGGCGCATCGTCATCCTCGCGGCGAGCAGCGGCGAGACCGTGCGCATCCTGCTCAACTCGAAGAGCGCGTCCTTCCCCAACGGCCTCGCCAACAGCAGCGGCAAGGTCGGCAAGTACGTCATGGACACGGTCGGTACCAGCCTGGTCGGCCAGATCCCCAAGCTCGAGAACGTGCCCTCGCACAACGAGGACGGCGCCGGCGGCTCGCACTTCTACTCGCCGTGGTGGCTCTATAAGGAGCAGCTCGCTGGCAAGCTCGGCTTCGCGCGCGGCTACCACATCGAGATGGGCGGCTCGCGCGACATGCCGGGCGGCTGGAACCCGCTGCCCGACGACCTCGGCCAGGGCGCCTACGGCACCAAGTTCAAGGAGGCCGCGCGCCGCTATTACGGCTCGTTCGTCTATCTCAGCTGCCGTGGCGAGATGATCCCGAACGAGGACTCCTTCGCCGAGCTCGACCCGGTGGTGAAAGACAAGTGGGGCACCCCGGTGATCCGCTGGAACTGGAAGTTCAGCGAGCACGAGCTGCGCCAGGCCGACCACGCCCAGGACACCTTCACCGCCATCTTCTCGGCCATGGGTGGCACGGTGCGCCGGGCCAAGCCCAAGACCGGCACCGAGATCGAGCCCGGCGGCAAGATCATCCATGAGGTCGGTGGCGCGCTGATGGGCGCCGATGCGAAGCGCTCGGTGGTGAACGGCTGGAACCAGACCTGGGACGTGAAGAACCTGTTCCTGGTTGACGCCTCGCCGTTCCCGTCGAACTCCGACAAGAATCCGACCCTGACCATCATGGCTCTCGCCTGGCGCACCGGTGACTACATCGTCGATCAGGCGAAGAAGGGGAACATCTGATGCCCACCCACGACCTGCCCGCGCCCTTCGACTCCGGCCTGCCCGAGCGCATGCCCGATCCCGCCATCCGCCTGCCGCGCCGTACCGTGCTCAAGTGGTTCGCCGCCGCTGCGGCCGCCAGCCAGGTGGCCGGCTGCCTCGACCGCTCCGGTCCCGGCGGCCTGGCGCCGATCACGGCGCCGGGCTATGGCACCGATCCGTTACTGACGCGCGTCTACAAGGCCGGCGACGCGTGGCCGCTGACGTTGACTATGGCCGAGCGCACCGCGAGCGTCGCGCTCGCCGACTTCATCATGCCCGCCGACGCCTACGGCCCGGCGGCCTCGAAGCTGCGCGTGGTCGACTTCATCGACGAATGGGTGAGTGCGCCGTACCCCGGGCAGGTGAACGATCGCAAGATCATCGTCCCGGGCTTGGCCTGGCTCGAGAGCGAATCGCGTCGGCGCTACGGTGCCGCGTTCGCCACTCTTTCCGCTGCCCAGATGGATGGCATCTGCGCCGACATCTGCTTCGAGAAGAACGCCACCGCGCCGTTCAAGGTTGGCGCGCGCTTCTTCTCGGTGTTCCGCGGCCTCACCGCCGGTGCGTACTATTCGACGCCCGCGGGCTGGAAGGCGATCGGGTACGAGGGCAACGTGCCGCTGCCAAAGTTCGACGGTCCGCCGCCCGCGGTGCTGGCGATGCTCGAGGTCGAGCAGACGGTGAAGTGAGGCGCTGGCCGCTACCACGCCTGCGAGACCTGCTCACGGCCGTGCGCATTGCACGGTACGCCGAACGCTCGATCGGGTGCGAAACCGGGTGGCGCTCACCATGTGGGTTGGCGTAGGCCAACCCAAGTCGACCCAGGCCGGTTGTGCGCAGCTATCAGCCCTCTGCCCCAGGGGCGCGCGGGTGATGCTCGACGATAGCCACATCCCCTTGGCCCGTCTGGGATTGTGCCCCACTCGCCCCACCGGCGAGGGCGCCATGCGCAAAGGCCTCGGCCTGCTCGCGGTTGCGGAAGATCTGCGAAGCGCCGCCATGCATGCGGACGTGCCAGCCGTCGGTATGCCGCTCGATGATGAAGTCCTCGCTCGCCATGGCGGTCTCCTCAGTGGGTGCAACCGGAGTGAGCACATGGCGATCCATACGCCCGCGCGCCGCTCTGCATAAGCACGGGCGCGGTCTCGACACTATACTGGAGGGGCGAGGACGGCATGGCACCCAGCGACCAGACGCTCCTCGAGCAGTTCGCCAGCACCCGTGACGGGGGCTGCTTCGCGGAACTCGTGCGTCGCCACAGCGGCATGGTCTACGGCGTCTGCCGGCGCGTGCTGCGCGATGGTGCGCTCGCCGAGGACGCGGCCCAGGAGACCTTCCTGCTGCTGATGCGCCAGCCGGCCGCGGTCAGCGAATCGGTGGCGGGCTGGTTGCACCGCGTCGCCCACCGCAAGGCCGTCGATCTGGTACGGCGCGAGGTCGGCCACGCGCGCCGCGTGCAGCCGGCCGCGCCGGTCGTCGACGACGAGCCGACCTGGGCGACGCTCAGCCCGCTGCTTGACGAGGCGCTGCAGGAGCTGCCCGAGGACCTGCGCCGCTTCCTGGTCAGCCACTACCTGGAGGCGCGCAGTCAGCAGGAGTTGGCCGAAGAGCTCGGCATCTCGCAGCCGACCGTCAGCCGGCGGCTGACCGCAGGCGTGGCGCAACTGCGCAGCCTGCTCATGGCCAAGGGCGTGGTCTCGGCGGTGCTGATCGCCAGCCTGCTCCACGGCTCCTTGTGCGCGGCGGCGCCCGCCACCCTCACTGTGGAACTGGGCAAGATGGCACTCGCCGGCCAGGCCGGGTTGGGTCTGGGAGTGGCGAAGGTCGGTACGGTCGCGGCGAAGACCGCGCTCGCGGCCAAGACGATGTGGCTCGCAGCGGCGGCGCTGGTGGTCCTCGCGGGCGCTGGCGCGGTGGCGCGCGCGTGGGTCGGGCAACGACTCGCTTCCGCCACTGCGGCAGATTGGCGCTTCATCGCGCCCGGACTGCCGGCGCAGGCGGCCGCGCCCGCACCCGCGCCGCCCAGCGACGTGCTTGGCGAGGACGGACCTGCGCATCTGCTCGCGCTCACCCGCCTGGGCGGTGCGGGCGATGACGAGATCATCGGCGTGGCGATCGCACCGGATTGGACCGTGCTGGTCGCCGGCAATGCCACGCAGCCGGTGCCGGCGGGCACACCCGTCACGGCGATCGGAAGTGTTACGACCTCTGCTGAGCGCAGCGGCTTCATCGCGCGCTACGCGCCTGACGGACGCACCCTGCTCGGCTGCGCGCGCGCTCCCGCCGGCGCGACCTTCACCTGCGTGCGCAGCGACGCGCGCGGCGACCTGCTGGTCGCCGGCCACAGCGACGATGGCTGCGATCTCGGCGGCGGTCCGGGTCGCGGCGGCTTCATCGCCAAGCTCAGCGCCGCCACCTGCCGACCGTTGTGGATCCTCTATGAGGACGGCATCGTTGATTACGCCGCCGATGCGCGGGGCGATCTGCTGGTGCTGCGCGTGTCGCGGCTCACCCG
>JACDGQ010000163.1 GCA_013821615.1 Planctomycetota bacterium | reverse complement strand
GTCCTGGTCGCGGCGCCTGCCCCGGCCAAGCCGGCTGCGCCGCGACCGCCGCCGCTGCACCTGCACATCGATTTCCAGCCCGCCGGCGCGCGCCTGCCCGACGGCTGGCTGTCCGACCACGGCGCGGTCTTCGCTGCGCGCGGCAAGGACCTGCGCTACGGTTGGAACCGCGACCACAGCGACCTCGCCAGCAACCGCGGCATCAACTCCGACCCGCGTCTGGCGACCATCGTCGGGTTCCACGCCGGCGGAGTGTGGCAGGTCGCGCTGCCCGACGCGCGCTACGAGATCACCGTGCTGGTCGGCGATGCGAAGCATGCAAGCGTCGCCACGCTGCGCATCGGCGGCGTGGAGCAGTGCCGCAAGGTGGCCCTGGCGGGCGGCGAGTTCAAAGCCTTCACCGCCACCATCACGGTCACGGGCGGCATGCTCGCCATCGATCAGGATGACGGCAACGACAATGCCACGCGCCTGGCGTACATCGACATCGAGCAGCTCGACGACGATGCGCCCATGGATGCGAAGAGGAAATAGAGGCATCAGGCGCTCGCTGGATTCCCCTGGGTGGGAAACACAGGTTCCTCGTCATTCGTGGTGGCTCCATTGGCTACGTGGGTCTCGTCGATCAAAGCAGGAAAGTCAGGACCGAACAAGAGGAACGGAGGAACGGAGAACAGCGAGGTGATGGCGATGCCGTTTTCCCCGATTTCCTCTTTTCACTGGCTCCCTGGCTTCCTCCGTTTCTCCGTTCCTCTTGTTCGATCAGGTTGCGCTGTCCCCGCGCTGGACGGAACGGTTCCACCTGGGACGACGAGAAACCAAAACGTACGTCCCATCGCAGCTCGCCCGGGACTGCATCGCACATGATCGATGCTCGCGGCATGGGCATGAACGTGGAGAAGCGCGGCCGAACCGCACCAACGCAACTCTGGTTTGCCAAAAATCGATTCGCGGTCAAACTCCGGTCGTGATTGCTCCGTTACAATGTGCCAGGCAACTGCGGCCCTCACTGGTCGGCGGTTTTCGCGCTCGCCCGCGGTCATCTTCGCCATGAATGCGGGCATCCCCACCGATGTAGCGAGTTTCGTCCAAGCTTCGTTCACGTCGGTCGAGGAGTTGGAGCTGCTGACGCTGCTGCAGGCGCGGCCCGAGGCGGAGTGGACGTCGTCAGCGCTCGCCAAGGAGCTCGGCACGACCCCGGAGTCGATCTCGCGCCGGCTCGCCGCATTCGCGGCGCTCGGGATCATCGCACCACCCTCAAGCGATGACCCGCCGATCATCCGCTATGCTCCGGCGACCTCCCTGCTCGCTGGCCTGCTGCAAGGGGTCGCCCTGACCTACCGCCAGCGCCGCATCGCCATGGTCACCATGATCTACGAACGCCCACACGACCCGCTGCGCTCGTTCGCCGACGCCTTCCGCCTGCGAAAGGATGGACCACGATGATGGCTGCAATCGTGTACCTGCTCTGCGCGCTGACCTCGTCGGCGTGCGCGCTCCTGCTCTACCGGGGCTACCGCTCGACCCGGACGGCGCTCCTGATGTGGAGCGGGTGGTGCTTCGCCGGCCTCACCCTGACCAACGGGGTGCTGTTCATCGACATGATCATGCTGCCCGGGACCGACCTGCGCCTGGTGCGCGACGCGCTGTCCCTGGCCAGCGTCCTGGTGCTGCTCGTCGGGCTGATCTGGAGGCGCGATGACTGACCCCTTCACCACCACCGCCATGTTCATGGAAGGAGCGATCACGCTCGGCTTCCTGTGCGCCACGCTGTTCTTCCTGCGCTTCTGGCGGCGCACCCGCGACCGCCTGTTCCTGCTCTTCGCGATCGCCTTCCTGCTCATGGCCGGCAACCACGCGATGGTCAGCCTGTGGCAGATTCCCGGCGAGAAGGCCTACTTCTACCTGCCGCGCCTCGCCGCCTTCCTGCTCATCATCTGGGCGATCGTCGACAAGAACCTGCCGCGGCGCGGCGCGCCCCGCCCCTGAAGCGGTCGCACGCCGGGGTCGGCTCAGGTCTGCCCGCGCTCATGGGCGAAGCCCTCGGCCGAACGCTCCGAGTGGGCGCGCTCCATGGCCGCGCGGTAATGCTCCATCACCATGCCGCTGGTGAGCATGCCGAGGTAAGCGCCAGCGCCGTCGACCACCGGCAGCTCCTCCATGCCCTGCTGGTGGATGCGGCGCAGCGCGTCCGACAGCGTGTCCTCCGGGTGCAGGGCCATGCCCGCGCCGCTGGCGAGATCGGCGGCCAGGACCATGTCGCTGAGCAACGGATCGGGGACCATGCGCACGATCTCGAGACGGTCGATCATGCCGACCAGGCACCCATCATCGCGGATGACCGGGAAGTGCTCCTGGTGCGCGTCCAGGACCAGGGTGCGGCACGCTTCGATCCCGGCGCGCGCCGGGATCGCCACCCAGGCGCGGCCGGTGCCGAGGATCTCGCGCACGGTGGTGTGCGCCAGGACATCGCGCAGCAGGTGGCTGCGGTGCGCCGGACTGTCGTGGATGCCGACGACCTGGCCGCCGATCAGGCTGCGGTGTCCGGTGAGCAGGAAGGCCAGGCCGCTGACCCACATCGCCGGCAGCAGCAGCAACCAGGTGCCGGCGATCTCCGAGACCATCAGCAGCGCCGCCACCGGCGTGCGATGGGTGGCCGCCAGCACGCCGGCCATGCCCATCAGGATGCAGGCCGCCGGCGGTGGCCCGATCGGCAGTCCGGCGAGGGCGAAGCCGACCGCTCCGCCGGTGCAGCCGCCGATGACGATGCTCGGCCCGAACAGCCCCACCGATCCGCCCGAGCCCGCCGTGAGCGCGGTGGTCAGTGACTTCCCCACCGCCACCGCGCCGAGCAGCGCGGCCATGGCGACATGGTGCTGCTGCGTGCCCGCACCGCTGGCGAAGAGCCACTGCAGGATCCCGTAACCGCCGCCGACGGTGCCGAGCGTCAGCCGCGCCTCGTCATCCCCGCCAAGGACCAGCGCGGCGCCGAAGTACATGCAGGTGGCGACGAGTCCCGAAGCCAGGGCGCCGATGCCCGGCTTGACCCACACGGGCAGCGGCATGCGCGCGAAGCCGCTGTTGGCGCGCTGCACCAGGGCGATGAGCAGGCGCGCCGCCAGCGTCGCCGCCAGGGCCACCAGGGTGAAGCCGGCGAGCTGCATCCAGTCGCCGACGTGGAACGCGACCACCGGCGGCTGGAACAGGGTCGAGGCCTCCACGCCGGGCAAGCCGACCAGCGGGCCGAGGAGTTCGGCGCCCATGGTCCCGGCCAGGTAGCCGATGATGGCGGAGATGAAGGCCGGGATCAGCACGTCGGCCTCCATGTCCGGGCCGAGGTAGAGCACCTCGGCGGCGAAGATCGCCGCGGCCAGCGGCGCGTGGAACACCGCGGAGATGCCGCCGGCGATGCCGGCGGCGAGCAGGATGCGCCGGTCGCGCGGGGTCAGGCGCATACGCGCGCCGAACCAGCTGCCGATGCCGGCGCCGATCAGCGATATCGGCCCCTCGCGCCCGCCGCTGCCGCCGCTGCCCAGGCTGAGGATCGAGGCTGCGAACTTGGCCCAGGGGATGGCCGGCGGGATGATGCCGCGCTGCTGGTGGAAGGCCTGGACGGCCACGCCGGTGCCGCCGCCGCGTGCCGCCGCGCACCAGTGCTGGATGACGAGGCCGGCGAGCAGTCCGCCCCCGGTGAGGACCCCGAGCAGCGGCAGCAGCGCCAAGTCGCCGGTGAGCGTCGGCATGGCGGGATGCGTGGCGGCCACGGCGGAGGGCAGGCCGCAGATGCCTTCGAGCAGCCAGCGCCCGACCAGATCGGTGCCGACCTCGAAGACCGCGGCCACCACGCCGCAGAGCAGCCCGACGCCGCCTGCCAGCACCACCCAGCGCCCGGTCGGATGCGCGAGGAGCCAACGGATGAGCCGGCTGCGCCACGCGGCGATGGTCATGCTCCGTCCCATCGCCAACCGCAAGACCTGGCGCGTACCGCGACGGATCCGCTCATGGCCCCACACCGCACAGCATCACCAGCTTCCGGACCAGAACGGCGACCGCACCCGCGTCTGCGACCCGCCACTGCGCGCCCAGCGGCCGGTTGCCCACGCCGATGCCCACGATGCGCGGATCGCCCAGCATGAAGACCGCGGCGTCGGTCAGGTCGTCGCCGACGAACAGGGCGCCCGCGCAGGCGCACTGCGCCAGCAGGTCGAGCACGGCCGCGCCCTTGTCCGGCAGCCCGGGCGGGATCAGGTTCAGGACGTGGTCGCCGTGGATGAGGTCCGGCCGCGGCGACAGCTGCAGAGCCAGGTCCTGCGCCATCAGCGCGCTGGCGAGCGGATCGCGGCTGCCGCGCCAATGCAGGGTCAGGCTCGGCCCCTTGGCCTCGATGCGCAGGCCGGTGCCGCGCACCAGGTGGTCCAGGCGCACTAGCCAGCCCGCCGTCATCGCGGTGGCGGCCGCGATGGCGGCGGCATCGCCATCCCCGCGCTCGCAGCCGTGGTTGCCGACCACCTGCGCGAGGCTGGCCGGCAGGCGGGGCAGGACGTCGGCGCGCGCACGGCCCGTGACCACCGCCACCTGGCGCAGGCGTGCCAGCTCGGTGAGATCCGCGCGCAGCGCCGCGGGCATGGCGGCGGCATGCGGATCGTCGACGAGCGGCGCCAGCGTCCCGTCGAAATCGAAGGCGAGCAGCCAGCGTTCGTCCACCGCGCGCCGGAGCGCGGCTTGACCATCCGGACAGTCGAGATCGCGTGCGTTCATGATGGGACTCCAGGCTGGATGAGGATGCCGGCCAGGCCGTGCGCGTCGGCCACCAGGTAGTCCGCGGTGGTCGCCGGCGTGGCGATGGCGACCGAGCAGTTGCGTTCGCGGTGCAGGTTGAAGACCGCCTCGTCGGTGAAGCGGTCGCCGATGGTCAACAGGGTGGCGTCGGCCCCGCCAGGCAGCGCCGCGAGCACGCGCTCGATGGCCCGGGCCGGGCCGCAACTGCCGCAGCGCACCGCCAGACCGCGGTGGATGCCGGCACAGAACCACGCGCTGCGCTCGAGGATCAGCGAGATCGCGTGGCGGGTCTCGTTGAGCATGACCTTGGCCATGTCCGAGGTGGTGCGGCCCATCGTCCAGGTGAGGGTCGCGCGGCCGGCGATGGTGCGGGAACGCGGCACCTTGCGTTCCAACTCGCCGAGGATGCGCAGGATCTCGGCGTGGTGCGAGCCGAGGTCGCCCAGGGCCGCGCCCTGCTCGGCCAGCGGCCCACCCGGCGGCTGGAGCGTCGCCCCGTACTCGCCCGCCAGCCACAGCTCCTTCCCCAGCCAGGCGTCATCCGCCTCGGCGCCGGAGATGAGCAGGATGGCGCAGCGGTCGCCGAAGCGTCCGCGCACGGCCGCCATCAGGCGCTCGAGTTCCTGGCGCTGCGCGCTGCGCCCGGCGAAGGCGTTGCCGTCGATCGCGACCAGGATCTGCGCGGCGCCATCGAGACGGGCGAGCAGCTCGCCGGCCTCGGCGGGGTTCTCGAGCCGGCGCGAGGCGTGCTGGCGGTTGACCGCGGCCACCGCATCCAGCGCGGCGATGAACTGGCCTGCCCAGGCGCGGTTGTCCGCCTCGAGCACGCGGCGGCGCAGGATGCTCATGCGCGCACGACGTTCGCGCGGATCCATGTGCAGGGCCTGGTGGATGGCCGCCGCCACCTCGCCGGTGGCGAAGGGGTTGACCACCAGCGCCTCGCCGAGCTCTTCGGAGGCGCCCGCGAACTCGCTGATGATCAGCATGCCGTCGAGGTCCTCGCGCACCGCGCAGTATTCCTTGCAGACCAGGTTGAGCCCGTCGCGCAGCGGCGTCACCAGGCAGACGTCGGCGCGCCGGTAGAGCGCGGTCAGTTCGGGCAGGCCGCGGCTCTGGAAGAGGTAGTGGACCGGCTGGTTGGCGGTGGTGCCGTACTCGCCATTGATGCGGCTGACCAGCTGCTCGATCTCCTGGCGCAGATCGGAGTAGGGACCGACCTCGATGCGCGACGGCACGCACAGCAGCAGCAGGACGGTGTCGCCGCGGGCCTGCGGATGCGTGCGCAGGAACAGGGCGAAGGCCTCGAGGCGCTCGCGGATGCCCTTGGTGTAGTCGAGGCGGTCGACGCCCAGCACCAGCCGGCGCCCGCTGAAGGTCAGCTCCAGTTCGGCGAGGGTCTCGCGATGCCGGTCGCTGCGCACCGCCTCCGCGATGCCGTGGATGTCGATGCCGAGCGGGAAGGCGCCGGTGCGCACCGTGCGGTCGCCGTGGTGGATGTCCTCGCCGCGGACCTCCAGCCCCATCAGGCGCCCGGCCACCGAGGCGAAGTGACGCGCGTACTCGAGGGTGTGGAAGCCGACCAGGTCGGCACCCAGCAGGCCTTCGGCGATCTCCTCGCGCCAGGGCAGCAGCTTGAACACCTCCGAGGCCGGGAAGGGGATGTGGTGGAAGTAGCCGATGCGCAGGTCCGGCAGCGCTTCGCGCAGCAATTGCGGCAACAGCATCAGCTGGTAGTCGTGGATCCACACCAGGTCACCGGGGCCGATCCGCTCGAGCAGCGCCGCGGCGAACACCTGGTTCACGCTGCGGTAGGCCTCCCACCCCGCCTGGTCGAAGCGCGCGAGCGCCGGGAAGTAATGGAAGATCGGCCACAGGCAGCCGTTGGCCGCGTCATTGTAGAATGCCGCGTAGATGTCGGGAGCGATGGCCACATCGATGAGCCGCTGCCCCGCGAGCAGGTCGGCCAGGCCCGGCGTGTCCGCGGGAAATCCGCCATGTCCCACCCAGGAGGCCTCACCCGCCTGGTGGACCGGCAGCATCGCCGCGACCAGGCCGCCGGGACTGCGCACCAGGTGGGGCAGGCCAGCGGCGTCGCGCGCGCAGGTCCACGGCAGGCGGTTGGAGACGATCCAGGTCTTCGACATGGTTTGGCCTTGGCTGGCATCCGCGCGGGGATGCAGGGGATGGGACTGGAGCGGAGCGGCGCCGGGACCCGGCGCGAGCGCGCCGTCAGCCCATCAGCGGCGCCGCATGCACGGCGATCGCTGCGTGCGGCCCTGGAGGGTCCTCTTCCGCCGCCCGGTCGACGAGCGCGCGGC
>JACDGQ010000162.1 GCA_013821615.1 Planctomycetota bacterium | reverse complement strand
AGCCGCGGGCGTCGCGGACGCCGATGCGGCGGGCGCGCCGTCGCTCGACCAGAGCATGCTCGACCTGGTGCTGAACGACGCGCAGCGCCTGCGCGGGCAGGTCAGCGGCAACGACCAGCGCAAACTCGACGAGTACCTCGACGGCGTGCGCGAGCTGGAGAAGCGCATCCAGTCGATCGAACGCCAGCAGGCCGCCGCGCGCGAGACCGGTCCTGCGGCGAAGCGCGGGGCCAAGGACTCGCCCCTGCTCGAGGTGAAGGTGCCCGACGCCATGCCGACGCGCTTCGACGAGCACGCGCGCCTGCTCCTCGACCTGGTCGCGCTGGCCTTCCAGAGCGACACCACGCGCATCGCGACGATGATGTTCGGGCAGTACATCCTCGCCACCTCGGGCTACCCCGAGATCGGCGTGCCCGAGGCCCATCACGAGCTTTCGCACCACGGCAACGATCCGGCCAAGCTCGCCAAGATCTGTACCATCAACACCTACCACGTCGCCCAGTTCGCCGCGCTGCTCACCCGCCTCAAAAGCCTGAAGGAGGGCGGCGGCACGGTGCTCGACAACTGCATGGTGCTGTACGGCTCGGGCATGGGCGATGGCGACAAGCACAACCACCACAACCTGCCGACCATCCTCGCCGGCGGCGGCGGTGGGTCGATCCGCGGCGGGCGCTACGTGAAGCAGTGCGCGGGCACCTTCTGCGACCTGCTCATGGCCATGCTCGCCCGCGCCGGCTGCCCGGTCGAGAGTCTGGGCGACGGCACGAAACTGCTCCCCGACCTGGCGGGGTGAGCGCGCGCGGGAACGGCCTGGGGATCCCCCGTGCGGGGGATGGGCGCACGGGCGGGCAGTGGTAGACTGGCATGGCCGCGCAAGAACGCGGGGGTTTAGCCGCAGAGACGCAGAGGGGACCACCAGAGGGCCGCAGAGGACGCCATCGACCTGCTCGTGGCGAGCGAACCGGTCACGCGCACGGTTAACAGTCAGTCAGATGTCCCCTCTGCGGCCCTCTGTGCTTTCCTCTGCGTCTCTGCGGCAAAAACCGCCCTCGATCGGTTCCGATCCGATGGTCTCGTCCGATGGGCCATGCCCTCAACGTTGCAGTCGTGGGCGTGTATCGTTAGCTACCGCCCCCAGGATACCCCCATGACCAAGCCCCTCCGCGCCCTCGTGCTGCCCCTCGTCCTCCTCGCCGCCTGCGCGTTCCCCGCGGCCGCCGCCGAGCAGGGCCTGGCCGCGGGCGACCTGGTCGCGATCTGCGGCGACTCCATCACCGAGCAGAAGGACTACTCGGTCGACATCGAGGACTACCTGCTGATGTGCCAACCGGTGGCCAAGCTGCAGGCGATGCAGTTCGGGTGGGGCGGCGAGACCTCGTGGGGGTTCCTCGGGCGCATGGCCAACGACGCGCTGCCGTTCGCGCCGCAGGTCGCCACCACCTGCTACGGCATGAACGACGGCGGCTATGCGCCGCTCGGCGCCGACCGCGCCAAGCAGTATCACGACGCGCAGAAGGGCATCGTCGCCGCCTTCAAGAAGGCCGGCACGCGCTTCATCGTGGTCGGCGCGCCCGGCTGCGTCGACGCCGACACCTTCCACCACAGCCCCGAGCAGGCGGTGATGTACAACAAGACGCTCGCCGAGCTCGGCGCGCTCGCCAAACAGGTCGCCGACGAGGAAGGCGTGGTCTTCGCCGACGTGCACGGCGCGATGATGACGGCGATGGCCAAGGCCAAGGAGAAGTACGGCAAGGAGTACGTCTTCGCCGGCGGCGACGGCGTGCACCCCGGGCGCAACGGCCACCTGGTGATGGCCTACGCCTACCTCAAGGCGCTGGGCTGCGACGGCGCGATCGGCACGGTCACCGTCGACCTCGCGGCCAAGAAGGCGGAAACCACCGCCGGCCACCGCATCCTCGCGGTCGGCGCCGATGGCGCGGTGCAGGTGGTCAGCACGCGCTACCCGTTCTGCGTCAGCGGCGACCCCAAGCAGCAGACCACCGCCAGTGCCGCCGAATTCATCCCCTTCAACCAGGAGCTCAACCGCTTCCTGCTGGTGGTGACCAATCCGGGCGCCGAGCGCCTGGCCGTCACCTGGGGCGCCGCCACCAAGGAGTTCAGCGCCGCCGACCTGGCCAAGGGCATCAACCTGGCCGCGGAGTTCGGCGACAACCCCTTCACGCCCTTCTTCCTCAAGGTCGAGAGCGCGGTGCGTGGCCAGCAGATCTACGAGACCGAGTTCGTGAAGAACTTCCTGCACAACGTGCCCCAGTACCGCCAGGTGATCAGCGACGAGGGCGCCACCTGGGACCGCCTGGTCGCCAAGGGCACCGCCAAGGCCGTGGGTCTGCGCGCCACGGCCAGCGAGGCGCTCGTGCCGGTGACGCATGTGATCACGATCAAGGCGGTGAAGTAGGGAGAGGGCTGACGGCTGACGGCTGACGGAGAGGCCAGCCGCTCGCCACGGTCTCCGTTTTGTCCCGGCATTCCCCACCCACGCACGGACCCGATCGAGTCACGTCGGACCGCAGCAACGGACTTCCGTCTCATCATTCCGATCCCCCGTCACGCCTCTTGCGGACGTTTACGGGGTCTGTCGCGCGCCTGCGGTGTATCCTTCACACCACCTCCCGCACCAGGCCAGCGTCCAACTCCGCGAGTATTATCGCCAACCCGCCGCCTCCCTCTCCGGTACCACCTCCCATGCTCCGCCACCCCGCCACCGTTCCGGGCTTCCGCTGCGCGCTGCTCGCCGGCCTGGCGCTGGCGATGGGCGGCGCGGCGCACGCGGTCGAGGACGAGGCGGGCTTCCGGCGCGTCGTGCTGCCCTTCCTCGAGACCCACTGCACCGCCTGCCACGGCGAGAAGAAGCAGAAGGGCGATTTCCGCATCGACACCCTGCCGCGCGATTTCCGCGACGAGGGCATCGCCCGCCACTGGGCGGAGATGATGGACCGCATGGATTCCGGCGACATGCCGCCGAAGAAGGAGCCGCGTCCTGCGGGCGCCGAGATCGCCCAGGTCGCCGACTGGATCACCACCCGCCTGGTCGAGGCCGAGGCCGCGCGCCAAGCGTCGGAGGGCGAGCGCATCTCCTACCGCCGGCTGTCGCGCGAGGAGTACCGCGCCACCATGCGCGACCTGCTCGGCGTCACCTGCGACGTCGCCGATCCCGCCGGACTGCCCACCGAGCCCGACTGGCAGGGCTTCGAGCGCATCGGCTCGGTGCTGACGATCTCGCCGTCGCACGTCGAGAAGTACCTGGCCACCGCCGACGCCGCGCTCGAGGAGTGCCTGGCCACCGGCCCGCGCCCGCCGGTGAAGACCGTGCGCTGGACGCCGCGCGACCACCGCGTGCGCGGCGACCTCGCCGACCTGCTGAGCGCGCGCGGCACGTTCGAGCGCACGCGCATCGACCTGGTGCCGAACAACGGCGCGCTCGATTCCGAGCAGCTGCACATCGACGACGCCGGCGATTATCTGGTGCGCATCAGATTCAGCGCCCTGCGCCCGCCCGGCGGCCGCGCGCCGCGCCTGCGCGTCTACGCCGCCGACCTCAACCGCGTGCTCTTCGAGCAGGACGTCGAGGCCGCCGAGGACCAGCCCACGACCATCGCATTCCGCGCCCACCTGCCCGTCGGCGTGCACCTCATCCGCCTGGTCAACGCCGTGCCCGGCCCCAACCCCGAGGACCGCCCGTCGCGCCCGCTCAACAGCAAGCCGCTGGTGCGCCTGCAGCGCCGCCTGCCGTGGCAGCTCAAGCTGACCGGCGACGACGGCGTCCCCATCCAGCCGGTGATCATGCTCGACTGGGTGGAATGGCAGGGCCCGGTGCAGGAATCTTGGCCGCCGCCCACCCACCAGCGCATCTTCTTCCGCGGCGACGGCGCGCCCGGCGACCTCGCCTATGCGCGCGAGATCCTCACCCGCTTCGTGGCGCGCGCCTACCGCCGCCCGGCGCGAAGCGAGGACCTCGCGCGCCTGCTGCCGCTGGTCGAGCGCCAGCTCACGGCCGGCGCGACCTTCGTCGCCGCGCTGCGCACCGGCCTGCTCGCGGCGCTGAGCTCCAAGGACTTCCTCTACCTGGTCGAGGGCGCCAGCGCGCCCGGCGCGGCGCGCCTGAACGATTTCGAGCTGGCCTCGCGGCTATCCTACTTCCTGTGGAGCTCGCTGCCCGACGAGCGCCTGATGCAGCTCGCCGCGCAGGGCGCGCTGCACCGCCCCGAGGTGCTCGGCGAGGAGGCGCGGCGCATGCTCGCCGATCCGCGCGCCGCGGCCTTCGCCGACGCCTTCCCTCGCCAGTGGCTGCACCTGCGCCAGGTAGGCCAGTTCGCGCCCGACCGCAAGCTCTACCCTGACTACGACGACTACCTCGAGAGCAGCATGGTCGCGGAGTCGACGTCGTTCTTCGCCGAGGTCCTGCACCACGACCTCGGCCTGCGCGAGTTCCTCGATTCCGACTGGACCATGCTCAACGGCCGCCTGGCCGAGCACTACGGTGTGCCCGGCGTCGAGGGCGAAGCCATGCGCCGCGTCGCGCTGCGCCCGCAGGACCACCGCGGCGGACTGCTCACCCAGGGTGCGATCCTGAGCATGACCTCCGACGGCACCCGCCACCGTCCGGTGCACCGTGGCAAGTGGGTGCTGTCCAATGTCCTCGGCAAGCCGCCTCCCCCGCCGCCGGCCAACGTGCCGCCGCTCGGCACCACCGCGGCGAACCAGGCCAAGCTGTCGCTGCGCGAAAAGCTCGCGCTGCACCGCGCCGACGGCACCTGCGCCTCGTGCCACCGCAAGATCGATCCGCTCGGCCTGGCCTTCGAACACTACGACGCCATCGGCCGCTGGCGCACCACCGAAGCAGTGCGCGACGGGCAGGGCCAGGACCCCGCCATCGACGCCAGCGGCGAACTGCCCGACGGCCGCGCCTTCGCCGACGAGGCCGGTCTCAAGCACCTGCTGGTCGACGACCTCGACCGCTGCGGCGCCGCCTTCACCGAGAAGCTCGCCACCTACGCGCTGCGCCGCGGCATGACCATCGCCGATCGCGCATTGCTCGCCGACCTCGCCGCGCGCAGCAAGGCGCACGGTTGGCGCCTGGCCGACCTGATCAGATTGCTGGTGACGAGCGAGCTGTTCCAGGAACGTTGACCAAGACCGCAGCCAGAAGGCTGAAAGGCATCGACATGAGCAACATCCTGTCCAACCGCTGGCGCATGTCGCGCCGCCAGGTGCTGCGCGGCCTGGGCGTGGCCATGGCCCTGCCCCTGCTCGACTGCATGGCGCCGCTCGCAGCGGCCGAACCGGGTGCGACCGGCCAGGCGGCCAAGCCGCGGCGCAGCGTCTTCGTCTACATCCCCAACGGCGTGAACGGGATGACCTGGCAGATCGCCAAGCCGGGGCGCGACTATGAACTCTCGGCCGCGCTGAAGCCGCTCGCGCGCCACCGTGGCGACCTCACCGTGTTCAGCGGCCTGCACCACCCCAACGGCCTGGGCCAGGCGCACGTCTGCGCCGACACCTGGCTGACCGGGGCGAAGATCGACGCGAGCAGCGCGCGCCAGTACCACAACACCGTGTCCTGCGACCAGCTCATGGCCGAGGTCGCCGGCCCGCACACGCGCTTCACCTCGCTCGAACTGTCGATCTCCGGCGGCAGTGGCGAACCGAACAACACCAACACCCTGGCCTTCTCGCGCGACGGCGTGCCGCTGCCCGCGGACGAGAAGCCGCAGGCGATCTTCGACCGCGTGTTCGGCATCGAGGCCGGCGGCGTGGCGGCGCAGCGCGCGCGCCTCGACCGCCGCCACAGCGTGCTCGACACCGTGCTCGCCGACGCCAAGGACCAGCGCAGCGTGCTCGGCTCCGCCGACCGCAGCAAGCTCGACGAGTACCTGCACGCGGTGCGCGACGTCGAGCAGCGCGTCGAGCGCCTCGACTCGTGGCTGGACGTGCCCAAGCCCAAGGTCGACGGCGCACGCTTCCAGCGCGAGGTGCCGCGCACCCCCGCCGGCGACTACTACCGCACCATGTACGACCTGATCGTGCTCGCGCTGCGCACCGACATGACGCGCGTCGTCACCTACATGACCGGCACCGAGGGCAACGGCCTGAGCATCCCCGAGATCGGCATCACCCAGTCGCGCCACAACCTCTCGCACCACAACGGCGACCCCGAGGTGCTGGCGCGGCTCGGCAAGGCCGACGGCTTCCTGATGGAGCAGTTCGCCTACTTCCTCGACCAGCTCGCCGCGGTCGACGAGGGCGGTCAGAGCCTGCTGGCGCGCACCATGGTGCTGTGCGGCAGCGGCATGAGCTACGGGCACAGCCACTCCAACAGCAACCTGCCGCTGCTGCTCGCTGGCGGCGCGGCGCTGGGCCTGAAGCACGGTCAGCATCTCGACTGGAACAAGCCGCACGTGCCCGACTACACGCTCGACTACGAGGAGTGGAAGCGCCTGTGCGGCCCGCCCCAGGACGGCCAGGCACGCCTCAGCAACCTGCTGCTGACCATGCTCCAGCGCATGGAGGTGCCGGTGACCAGCTTCGTCGACAGCACCGGTCCGATCGCGGACATCGTCGCATGAAGCCCGTGCGCGCGGCGGGACTGCTGGCGGCGCTGGCGTGCTGCGGCGGCCTGTGGGCGCAGGACGGCGCAGCGCCGGCGTATCGCACCGACGCCGCCAATCCCGGTGCCGCGTGGTACCAGCTCCGCCCGCTGGAGTTCCCGCCGCGCGATTCCGCGCACGCCATCGCCGGAACGCTGGTCGCTGCCGATTTCATCCACCGTTCCGGCACCTTCCGTGCCGCCGACGGCACGCTCCGCGATTTCGCCATGCTGCCCTACGGCACGGCCCTCTACGCCGGCGCCGAGGCCGAACTGCGCGACGTGCCGCTGGGCACCAGCTGCGTCTTCCACCTGCACCCGGACGCCACCGGCGCCTTCACCCGCCTCGCCGCCATGGAGGACGACTTCAGCGCGGCGGTCGCGCAGGGCACGACCTGGCGCCTCGACGCGGTGCACGACGGTACGTTGGCGACGACCATGCGCCGCGCCGGCGCCGATGCCGGCGGCGCCGCGTTCGCGGTCGACGCGGCCACGCGCGTGTGGAAGGGCGAGGCC
>JACDGQ010000161.1 GCA_013821615.1 Planctomycetota bacterium | reverse complement strand
CCCCCCCCCCTTTCAACGAGCCTGCACCTGCCCGCGCGGCAGCTGCTTCCGGATCGGGCCCGCCAGCAGCGGATAGGCCGCCGCCCGCGAATCATGCCGCCGCCACAGCAGCACGATGGTGCGGAAGGCGGGTTCGCCGGCGAACGGGCGCAGCACCAGGCGGCGGTCGTCGTCGCCGACGGCCAGCGCCGGCAGGATGGTGACGCCGGCGCCGCTCGCGACGATCAGGCGCAGGGTCTCGAGGCTGGTCGCGCGGTAGTCGGCACCGGCGGACTGGCCGGCGCGGTGACCGCACAGCGCCAGCGCCTGGTCGCGCAGGCAGTGGCCTTCGTCGAGCAGCAGCAGGCGCTCGTGCGCGAGATCGGCGGGCGCCACCGCCTTGCCCTCCGCCAGACGGTGGCCACGCGGCAGGGCGACCACGAAGGGCTCGTCGTAGAGCACCTCGACCGCGAAGCGCTCCGCCATGCCGGCGGTGAGCGCGAGCATGGCCACATCGATGCGCCCGGAGTCGAGAGCGGCGATGAGGTCCGCGGTGGTGCCCTCGCGGATCGGCAGCTCGAGGCCGGGGAAGGCCTTCTCAAGCGCACGCGTGACGAAGGGCAGCGCATAGGGGCCGACGGTGGGGATGACGCCGAAGCGCACCGCGCCGAAGAACGGCGGCTTCGCTTCGCTCGCGGCCGCCTCCATGGCGCGGATGGCGTCGAGCGCCTGACGCGCGGCCAGCACCACGCGTTCGCCGGCCGGGGTGGTGCGCACGCCATGCGCGTCGCGCTCGAAGACCTGGCATTTCATGCGCTTCTCCCACTGCCCGATGAGCGCGGACAGCGTCGGCTGCGAGATGTGCGCGGCCTCGGCGGCGCGCCCGAAATGGCGGTGCTCGGCGACGGCCACCAGGTAACGCAGCACCGGCAGGCTGGTGGCGCGCGCGTCGAAGATCGGTTCGCTGCTCACCCTGGGCAGGGTGCCGGCAAGGTCGGCCGCGGCAAGCGTGCCCCGACGACCGCACGTGCAGCGGGCGTGGGGCAGAGCGGCCAACGTTCGCGCGACCTGACCATGAGGCGTTCCGTCTCACGGTTGTGCACACGCCGCGGTATGCCCTTGGGAAATCGCATTGTCGCCCATGCGCATCAGTTCACCGTCGTGGCTCCAGTCCGGAGCCACGATGCTGCCTTTACCCGCGTCTGCCGCTTGGTCCGGAACATCCCTCCTGCGCTGCCTCGCCATCATGGCGCTTGCCATGGCCGTCACGCCCGCAGCGGCCCAGGACTTCTACGTCGACCAGCTGCACGGGCACGACGCTGCCGACGGCACCACGCCAGAGTCCGCCTGGTCCAGCCTCGCCAAGGTCGCGTCCACCCGCCTCGCCCCTGGCGACCGCGTGCTGTTCAAGCGCGGCGGCTGCTGGCGCGAACGCCTGCGGCCGCGTTGGGACGGCGCGGAAGGCAAGCCCATCACCTACGCCGCCTACGGCGATGCGGCGGCACCCAAGCCGCGCTTCACCGGCAGCGAAGCGCTGGACGCGCAGCAGTTCGCCCAGCAGGGGAACAGCCGCGTCTACACCATTGCGCACGCGGCGCCGGTGCACGCGCTGCTGGTCGACGGCGTGTTCCTCTTCCGCCACGATCCCGGCGCCTGGGAGCGCTTCGCGGCCGAGGCCAAACCGTGGTCGTTCACGTGGCACGCCGGCGTGCTCAGCATCAAGCTCTACGACCCCGTCGCCGACGCGGCGAAGTTTGCAGCCCTGCCGGCCTTCGCCTACCAGCAGCCGCGATCCCAGGGCGCATGGCGCGCGGTGGTCGAGGACGATCTGATCTGCTCGTTGGCGGCGGACGGCACGCCCCACCACCACCTGGTGTTCCGCGACCTGATCGCGGAGGACAGCGCGCGCCTGGACGACAACGGCGGCTACGGCGTGCGCATCATGGGCAGCGAAGACATCCTCATCGAGCGCGTCGAGGTCTACCGCGCCGGCAAGCACCACTTCGGCTGCATCAACTCGCACCGCGTCGTGCACCGCGACTGCTACGCGGCCCAGCCCCACCCCGGGCAGGACAACGGCGGCAACTCGGCGTGGGTCTCGTTCAACGGGCCGGACTCGCCCTATCCTGCGGGTGCCTCGGAATACTGGAACTGCACCTACGAGCACACCGAGGACACCTGGAGCACGCTCTACAACCCGTACGGCACCGCCCACGCCTTCATCATGGAGATGCACGGGCCGAAGCTCGGGCCGGTGCTGATGGACCATCTGGTGTCGCGCGGCGGCGGCTGGTCGCTCAACAATTCCGAGCACCCCGACGCGCGCATCCTGGTACGCGGCGGCCTGATCGAGGACGCGCGCCTGGTCGTGCAGGGACGCGGCATCGAGATCGACGGCCTGCGCATGACCGGCCCGCACGCGACCATCGATCTGTCCGGAACCGGGCACCTGCTGCAGAACCTGGTCATCACCGGCACCCGCACGCACGGCTGGGACAAGGACACCGTCATCCTCTGCCGCAATGCCGGCAACACGGTGCGCTTCAGCACCATCGTCACCGCCGCCGACGCCGGCGCGGCGCAGTCCTGCATCGCCACCACTGCCGCGGGCAACGCCCCGGCGTGCTATGCGAACATCCTCATAGCCAATGGCGCGGTGCTCGACCTCGCCGACGCGCCCGGCGTTTGCGACCGCAACCTCTACCGCAGCGGCGTGGTCTTCGCCGCGGGCGGACGCAAGGACCTCGCCGCCTGGAAGGCGCTCGGCCTCGACGCCGGCGCGGTCATCGCCGACGACCCGCGCTTCGTCGCACCGGCGGCGGGCGACTGGCGCCTGCAAGAGGACTCGCCTGCACGCGACGCCGCCGCCCTGCCCGCGGCGAAGATCCCCGCGCACGACGCCGACGGCACGCCGCGGCCGCAGGGGAAGGCCGCCGACATCGGCGCGTACGAGGCGAAGCGCTAGCGCTTCGCGGTCCGGAAGTCCGGAAGTCCGGAGGTCGGACAGCCCTGTTTTCGAGGTTGCAACCGAGCGCCTCCACGGCTGCCAGGGAACGTACCCGCACAGGCCCAGCCTGTTGCCGTTGCGCCACGAGACTTCAGGACTTCCGGACCTCCGGACTTCCGGACCCTCTACTTGCCCTGATACCCGCGCCACAACCACTCCAGCGCGCTGGGCAGGGTCTGGTCGATGACGCGGCCGTCGACGTGGCCGGCGCCCTTGCAGAATTCGTAGCGATAGTGGTAGCCCTTGGCCTTGAGCACCGCGGCCATGCGCTCGTTGGCCATTGGCCAGTTGTGATAAGTGTTCTCCGGCCGGCCGGCGCCGTTGTCATTCTCGCCGACCTGCAGGTAGATGCGCAGCGGCTTCACCGGGCTCTGCGGGATGAAGTGCTCGTGGTATTCCCAGGCGCCGTGCGGCGAGGCGGGGTTGTCCGGCGATTCCTGCGCAACGAAGGTGCCCGAATAGCTGAGCACGCGGCGGTACAGATCGGGCCGGAACCACGCCATGGTGAAGGCGCAGGCGGCGCCCGAGCTGCCGCCCATGGTCGCGCGGCCCTCCGGGTCCTTGGTGAAGGTGACCTTGTACTCGGTGGAAACGCGCGGCAGCACCTCGGTCTCGATGAACTGCGCGTACTTGGCCGAGACCGTGTCGTATTCCAGGCCGCGCTCGCTGCCCTTGGAATCGCCGCCGCCGGAATCGAGGAACACCGCGGCCATCACCGGCACGCGCTGCGCGAAGATCAGGTTGTCGAGCGCGGTGGTCAGCCGGCCGACGTACCCGCCGCCGTCCTGCACCACCATGAACGGCGCGGGCGTGCCGGGCACGTACTGCTTCGGCACGTAGACCCAGACCTTGCGCGAGTAGGCGCCCGTCAGTCCCGGGTAGATCTTGCTCTCAGAGGACTGCATCACGAAATCGCGCACCGTGCCCTTGGGCGCGCCGTCCGCGCCGTTCATCTCAGGCGCCTTCACGTAGTCTGGCCCGATGATGAAGTCGCCATCGCCGACCGTGCTGATCTTCGGCGGCTTGGCTTGCGCGGCCGCGAGTGGCGCGCCGAGGGCGAGGACGCCGAGCAGGGCGCCGGCGATGCGGGCGGATGCGGTGCAGATGCAGGGACGGGGCATGATGGACTCCTGAGGGAGGGTCGGCGCTGCGGATGGCGGCGCGGCGGGAATGATGCCACGCGCGTGAGCTCCATGTCCAGCGCTTCGTGCCCGGCCCCGCGACCGTGTGGCGAAGACCCCAAGTGCACCGCGGAGAAGCCATCAGGGAGCGTGCGCGGCAATCCGCAGGCCGTTTGGCAGACCGCGGAATCATCCACCAAGCCAAGCATGCCGAAAGCGCTGGCGGGCGCCTCGCGTGCACCTTTGTCCATTGACCTATCCCATTGTTCCGTCGCCAGATAGAATTGTCCATCCAGCAAGCGCTGGCGTCGCATCCCGGGTAGTGTATGACTCGCCCGCCCGATCGCGATCCCACCGTGATCATCACATGTCCGGCCCGCGTTTGAAGGATGAGTCATGGCTGATTTCCTTACCCAGAACTGGTTGTGGTTGACCTTCCTCATCCTCGTCACGCCCGTCGCCACGCTGCTGCTGTGGGAACTGGTGAAGGCCTGGCACCTGAACCTGAGCGCCTGGACCAAAGGTCTGCAGGTCGGCATCGGTGACCTGCTGCTGCTGCGCCTGCGCCGCGCCGATACCACGCTGCTGATCAACCAGCTGCTGGTCGCCAAGCACGCCGGCATCGATCTGACCCTCGAGCAGGTGGCGGCGAACCACCTCGGCCACGGCAATCTGCGCGTGGTGGTCGCCGCGCTGATCGCGGCCAAGCGCTTCGGCTTCCCGCTCAACTTCGAGCGCGCCGCCGCGGTCGACCAGGTCGGCAAGGATCCGCTGCAGCTGATCGCCGACGCGGTGCACGAGAGCAACAAGATCGTCCCGCCCATGCACCCCGATGCCGGTTTCACGGGTTCGATCGGCAACCCGCTGCTGATGCAGGACAGCCGGCCGCCCGTGAATCCGGCGGCCGTGCTGCTGCAGGTCACCACCGGCACCACCGGCCTGGTGGTCGGCCAGCCACGGCTGACCGCGCGCGTCGCCTTCGCCCAGGGCGAGATCGAGGTGGTCGTGCAGTCCGCGACCATCCCCAGACCCGGGGAACGTCTCGCGGTGCTGGCGGTCGAAGGCTTCACCGTGGTGGTCGGCCCGGCGCCGGTGCGCACCACGGTGACGCCGCTGGGCAGTCCGGCGCTGGCCTGACGCAGGCGGCCTAGACGCGCCCCAGCCCCTGGCTGAAGCTCCACACCACATCCGCGGTGCGCAGGCGTTCGCGCAGCTCGTCGATGCGCGTGCGCGCGTCGATGCGCACCAGGTCGATGCCGGCGATGGCGGCGAAGTCGGCGAGGTGCTCGCCGCTCAGGGCTTGCGAGTGCAGCGCGTGGTGCGCGCCGCCGGCGTAGAGCCAGGCGGCGCAGGCGGTCTTGAAGTCGGGCAGGCAGCGCCACACGGCGCGCGCCACCGGCAGCCTGGGCAGCGGCGCGGGCGGCGTGACGTCCTCGACATCGGCGACCACCAGGCGGAAGCGGTTGCCGAGGTCGACCAGCGACACGTTGATCGCCGGGCCGGGGCGCGCGTCGAAGACCAGGCGCGCGGGATCCGCCTTGCCGCCGATGCCGAGCGGATGGACCTGCAACGACGGACGCGCGGTGGCGAGCGACGGGCAGACCTCGAGCATGTGCGCGCCGAGCACGAGTTCGCGCCCGGGCTCGAGGTGGTAGGTGTAGTCCTCCATCCACGAGGTGCCGCCAGGCAGGCCGGTGGCCATGGTCTTCATCGCGCGCAGCATGAAGCACGACTTCCAGTCGCCCTCCGCGCCGAAGCCGTAGCCGTCCGCCATCAGGCGCTGCACGGCCAGGCCGGGCAGCTGCGGCAGGTGCGCGAGGTCCTCGAAGTTGGTGGTGAAGCCCTTGAAGCGGCCGTCGACCAGGAAGCGGCGCAGGGCCAGCTCGGTGCGCGCCTCGGTGCGCAGCGAGCGGTGAGCTGGTTGGCCCGGCAGCACGTCGGGCGCGCAGGCATAGCTGCCGAGATACTCCGCGACCAGCGCGTCGACGTCCGCCTCCGTCACCTGCGCGGCGCGGTCGGCGAGCTCGCTGGCGCCGTGCGCCAGCACCGCGCAGCCGAAGCGCATCTCGGCGGCGACCTTGTCGCCATCGGTGACCGCGACATTGCGCATGTTGTCGCCGAAGCGCACGAAGCGCGCGCCCTGCAGGTCGTGCCAGCCGAGCGCGGCGCGCGCCCAGGCGCCCAGGCGGTCCTGGACCTCTCCGTCCTGCCAATGCCCGACCACCACTTTACGCTCGAGGCGCATGCGCGTGTGCAGGTGCGCGCCCTCGCGGTCGCCGTGCGCCGCCTGGTGCAGATTCATGAAGTCCATGTCGATGCTGCCCCACGGCAGGTCGCGGTGCAGCTGGGTGTGCAGGTGCGCGAACGGCTTGCGCAGGCAGGACAGCCCGCCGATCCACATCTTCGCCGGCGAGAAGGTGTGCATCCACAGCACCAGGCCGGCGCACTGCGGATCGGCCGAAGCCGCCAGGCACAGCGAGCGGATGTCCTCGGCGGTGGTCAGCACCGGCTTGGCGATGACGGGCAGCGGGATGCGGCCGCACGCGTCGAGCCCGCCCGCCACCGCCTGCGCGTTGGCTGCGACCTGCGCGAGCGCTTCCGGCCCGTAGAGATGCTGGCTGCCGGTGACGAACCACAGGCAGGGGCGGTCGGACGGCATGGGCGCTCCAGACATGATCAGGGGCGCTGCTGGCCGTAGGTGGCCAGGGCGCCGTGCTTGCGGAAGTAGTGCTTGTCGGCGATGGCCGCGGGCAGCGGCGCCGCGTGCGGGTCGAGGGCGAGGGTGAGCGCGGCGATGCGCGCCATCTCCTCGAGCACCACCGCGTGGTAGGCGGCCTCCATCGCCGAGCCACCCCACGCGAAGGGCGCGTGGCCGGCGAGCAGGACCATGGGCGTGGTGCGGTGGTCCGGCGCGTCGGAGGAGGCGGCTGCGCCGACCGCAGCGAAAGTCGCGACGATCTGCGCATCGGTCGCCGCCTCGTAGTCGCCGGCCACCGCCGCGGCGTCGAGCAGGGT
>JACDGQ010000160.1 GCA_013821615.1 Planctomycetota bacterium | reverse complement strand
GCGCGTGGATGGGGATGCCGAGGTGGGCCGCGACCGCGACGGTGTTGACGCCGATCGAGCCGGTCGAACCGAGGATGGTCAGCGCGCGTCCGCGGTGCTCACCGCTCACGCGCCGAGCTCCCGCAGCGCGGCCAGCAGCGCGTCGCCCTGCTCGGGCCGGCCGACGGTGATGCGCAATCTGCTGCGCAGCGCCGGGCGGTCCCACCAGCGCACCAGGATGCCGCGCTGCTTGAGGCCGCGATACAGCTCGCCGGCGCGGGCCCCGATTTCGCAGAGCAGAAAATTGCCGGCGGACGGGGGCCAGGTCCACCCGAAGGCGGCGAAGGCGGTCTCGATGCGGGCGCGTTCCGCCAGGGTCTTGCGCACCAGTTCGCGGTGGTGGTCGACGTCACCCAGGGCGGCCACGCCCATCGCCTGGGTCACGGCGTTGACGTTGTAGCTGTCCTTGACCTTGGTCAGGTGCGCGACCAGATCGGCGTGGGCGAAGAGCAGGCCCAGGCGCGCGCCCGCCAAGCTGTAGCTCTTCGAGAAGGTGCGCAGCACAATCAGGTTGGGATGCTGGTCGAGATGCGGTAGCAGGCTGGCTCCTGCGCCGGCGAAATCGATGTAGGCCTCGTCCACCACCAGCACCCCGTCGAGC
Organism: Planctomycetota bacterium; assembly: GCA_013821615.1. Classification (GTDB taxonomy): domain Bacteria; phylum Planctomycetota; class UBA11346; order UBA11346; family UBA11346; genus BOG-1363. Next base: position 6,508 of record JACDGQ010000160.1, on the reverse strand, counting down.
TGGTCGGCGAGCCGGCGCAGCTCGGTCACCGGGGTCAGGGTCGCGGAAGGGTTGTTGGGGTTGGCGACCAGCACCAGCTTGGCCGCTTGGCGCGCGAGGTTCGCGGGCAGATGCCAGCCAGCGGCGTCCTGACGGTAGTCGACGTGCACGATCTCCACGCCCTGCAATGCGGCGAGGGTGTCGTAGAGGCCGTAGGTCGGCCACGGGCACGCGACACGGTCGCCGGGCGCGAGAAAAGCGCGGTAGATGATCGTCAGGCAGTCGTCGGATCCGTTGCCGGCCAGCACCTGCTCGGCGCGCACGCCATAGCGTTCGGCCGCGGCCTGTCGCAGCTTCAGGCTGACCGGGTCGGGGTAGAGCCGCAGGCTGTCGTCGCCGCATGCGCGCAGTGCTGCCAGCACCGCCGGCGAGGGACCCCAGGCGCACTCATTGGTGTTCAGCTTGGTGCAGTCGCGCACCTGCTCGCCCGGCGTGTACGGCGCCATGGCGATGATGTCGGGCCGCAGCTGGCGCAGGGCCGTAACCGGCCTGGTCGGGGACGACGGGGCGTCGGAGGAAGGATGGACGGCGCTCATAGCGTCCTGGAACCGTACGCCCACCCAGGGGTCGGGCAACGGGGGTGTCGGTCGTCCGCTGTCCGATGTCTCGGGCGCCGTGGTTGGTACCGCATGTCCAGATGGCCGAAGGGCTATCCGACCTCGGACCTCGGACACCCGGACGTCTCCTCAATCCTGCCGCCTGAAGAAGCCCAGCATTTCGCGGGAGAGCATGGCGAAGAACTGCGCGCCCGGCAGCGTGCGCAGCAGCGTGCGGTGGTCGACGTCGCCGCTGCGGCTGGTGCGCGGCAGCATGCGGATGGCCAGGAACAGCACCGGGATTCGCACGCCGGAGCTGATCAGGAACAGGGTGTGGTAGAAGCTGCCGAGGAGGTCGGGCAGCACCTGGTATTTCAACAGCAGCATGCCGATGAGCGAGCCGACCAGCATCGCTGCCGAGTTGCAGGTGGCCTGGTAGCCGATCAGGCGGGTGCGGCTGGCGCTGTCGTGGTGGGCGGAGAACAGCAGCACCGCCACCGCGGTCTCGCCTGCGCACCACGCCAGTCCGCTGACGATTTCGCAGCCGAACAGCACCGGCAGGCTGGTGGTGAAGGCCCATGGCAGCGGCAGCATGGCGATCGCGACCACCGCGGTGCGCAGGACCGCGACCGGGCCGAACCAGTCGACCAGACGGCCGAAGGCCGGCCAGCTCAGCCAGCGCATGATCGCGGTGGTCTGGATGAGGACGGTGTAGGTCCACGGGAAGTCGACCAGCCCGAGCCCACCATTGAGCTTGGTCTGCATATACTGCGAGAAGGCCGAGGCCGAGATGTGCACGCCGAAATTCAGCAGCGCCCAGACCATCGTCCAGCGCCCGAAGGGCGTCGTCGGCATGGTTCGCACGAAGGCCCAGAAGCCCGGGACCGGCTGGGCGGCGGCGAGCATGGCCGGGTGCTGCTGGCGGCCGCGCCCGGGCGGCACCTCGGGCTGCAGCCACAGCAGGATGCTGCTGACCAGGCGCGAGCAGGCGCCCACCACCAGGATGACCTGGAGGGCGAACGGACCGCTGGCCAGCGGAAAGGCCCACACCAGCGCCGCGAACAGGCCGGCGAAGGCCAGCTTGCTGGTCATGTAGATGCGATTGCGCTGGCTGGAATAGCGCCCGCGCAGATTGCGCGGGATGAGCGCGCCCATCCAGCTCATCCAGGCTGGGCCGGCGATCACGCCTGCGACGCTGACGCCACTCGCCAGGGCCAGCGCGAGGGGGATGCTCCAGGGCGCGTGCGGCTGGTGCAGGGGGATCGACAGGGCGAGGATGCAGAGGATCTGCGCCGCGCAGCACCAGGTGGTGGTGACCTTGTTGCCGCCCAGCCAGGTGATGATGTGCCCGACCACCGGGCCGGTCGAGATCGCCGCGAGCAGCGGCACGATCGAAAGCACGAAGACCAGGTAGTCGGCCGCCCCCAGCCAGCTGGTCAGCAGCGGTACGATCCAGATCTCGATGGCGGCGAACATGCCGCCGACCGTGGCGCCCTCGATCACCGCGATGGTCAGTCCACGCCGCACCAGGCGGTGGGTGGTCTCGTGCGTGGAGGTCCGGGTGGGGGCGTTCATGTGGGCAGCAGGAAAGCCGCAGGCGCGGAGTCTGGACCGGCCTGGGCGGGTTCAAGTGGGCCCGTCCCCATCCGGTTGGGTAGTCCGGGCGCAAGCGGCCATCATGGGTGGCTTTTGCGGTAGTGCAGCGTTGCTCATCAGCCCCGTGCCGGAGAGCGGCATGCCGTGCGCTCCCGCCCCGAGGCACAACCGCACCATATGCTCAGGGCCCCAGCGGCCGCTGCGACGAATGGCGCAGCGTGGCGCGAGAACACTGCAGCACCTGGCTGGTATCACCCGCAGTGAGGCGCTGGAACCGGTGCAAGCCGTGCGCGCACCAGGTCCTTCATGAACGTTGCACGTCGATGCGGTTGCTACCGGCGTGGCCAGCGCTCTTGGGGTACCTTGGAGCGCCGCAATGGAGGCTCCATGTTCGCTACCCCCAATCTGCCCTTCACCGTCAACACCTCGGACGACGTCATCTCGGTCAGCATCCACCCGGATGCGGGCCAGCATCCTGCGCTCTTCACCCGCTCCAGCGTCGACTGGGTGAAGGACGTGCGCGGGGGACCACGGCGCATGGAACTCGATTTCTCGCAGATCATCTCGGTGAACTCGGCGCTGGTGGCGTGGCTGTTCCAACTCGTCCAGGTCGGCCGCCTGCAGGGGCTGAAGCTCAACGACGCCAACGCCGAGGTGGTCAAGCAGCTCAAGCAGTTCCATCTCGAGCACTTCATCTCGATCGTCGAGGAGCAGCGCCGCCGCAGCGACCGCCTCGCGGCCTTGGTGCGCAAACCCAGCTGACCCCTGCGCTTCAGGCGCCCGGGATGTGCACCCGCATGAGGTTGGCGATGGTGCGGTAGAAATCGTGCAATTCGAGCGGCTTGACCACGTACGCGGAGGCGCCCAGCGACAGGCTGAGCGCACGGTCGACGGGGTTGGCAGACGACGTGAAGACCACGATGGGCGGGCGTCGGTCGAAGGGCAGGGCGCTTTTGACGCGGGTCAGAAGCATATCGCCGGTGCTGCCGGGCATATTGAAGTCGAGCAGCACCAGGTCGGCGGAAGGCGCGTCCGCGAACGGCGGCGTGCGGGTCAGGAAGGCGAGCGCCTCGTCGACGCTGGTGGTGACGTGCACGCGGATGTTCTCATCGATGATGTGCACGATCTCCTGGAGCAGCACGACGTCGCCGGGATTGTCCTCGACCTGCAGGATGTTCAGCATGAGTGCTCCATTGTTCACTGGCCTGCGAAGCCGGGATCGTGCCAAGCCTCCCCCTGCCTGGGGTCATCAAGGACACGGATTGGGCGGTGGGATCCGGCCCGGTGCGCGGAGCCTAGTTGTTTCGTGTTTGGCCTGACGCACTGAAGACGCAAGCCTTCAGCTGAGAGGTGGGTGGAACGGACGGACTCTGGTTTTCATGCGCCGGCTCCCTGTGAAGGTCATGCAATTTGCAGCACCAGCTCCTGCCGGCCCGAGCGAATTGCGGTCCGTCCGCTGCACTGATGACGGTCCGAGTTGTGGGACCCGATCGTCACAGGGTCGCCTGTCGCTGCCTCTGCGCTTGGAGGGGGTGTATGCCGGCGCATGCCGCGCTCACCTTGCCGAGTCGCAGCGCAGCTACCCGCTTTCAACGTGGTCGCAGGGGTTGGCACGCCCCAGGCTTCCGGCTCCAAGGAATCACCCCATGGGATCGCACCATGCGCTACACGATTTCCGCAGTGACCGAGCATCAGGAAGGCATCGAGAACATCCGCTCGTCGCTCCTGCGTCACGGCATCGACCTGCGCACGGTAGCCATCGGGGGTCGACACTCCGCAGCCCGCATCCCGGTCGGCGCCAACGGGATCCTGGTATCGGTGGTGACCGATGACCCAGCCGAGGTCGAACTGATAAAGGCGGCCCTGGCCGCAGCCGAGGGCTCCGACATCAGGGTCGAGGAAGCCATCGTTGCACAGTCGCAGACCCGCTGGTCCTGAAGATCGCCACTGGGTCCCTGAGCGGACCGCCAAGGATCCGGGAAATGCATTGGTGCCGGGTCGACCAGCCACGGCAACCGCGTGGGACATCGTGGACATACAGTGCAGCCCCTGGCGTTGCTGCGTTCTGGCAATTCCACCTGCGTCTGGCCAAGGGAGGACGGATCACTGCAGCGTGGCGAACCCCGCATTGTAGACGCGTGACGCGTACGATGACCCGCGCCGCGTACTGCCGCCGGGACCTGCGTGATAGACCGCCACGGCCGACTTCCAGCTGCCGGTGCGGTGGTAGCACCGCAGCAGCCATGCGCGTACCAGGCTCTCCGCCAGCACCGGCTCGGTGCGGACGCGCGCGCGAAGGTGCGCAGCGCCGAGGTCGTCGAGCACGGCCGGGGCGATCTGCCACGGCCCGACCTCGCCCGCGGCGCCATCGCGGTGGTCGCGGTAGCGCACCAGGCGGCCGCCACGGTAGGTGCTGCCGGTCTCGACCGCGGCAATGCCGGCGATGACCCAGTCGGGGATGCTGGTGTCTGGCGCAGCGGCCGGCAGCTCGCTGGCGGATGCGCGCACTGCGAGCATGAGGAGCAGGGTGCAGGCGATCATCACGCGGCCGCGCACGCGGTTGCAGGTCCCTTGGAGCGGCTGACAAGTATCTTGACGCATGATATCCTCGTTAGCATGAGAGTCTGGCATAGACCTCGGGCGGGGCGAAAAGCGGGTGGGTGTTTAGGCCGCCCATGCTGGTCAGCAACGCACGGCGGACCATCCTTCTACAATGCGCTTTCGTGCCAAAACGCCAAAATCACGCATTTCAGCGCACTTTTCGCACCAGGGGGTAGATGCGTCGATTGACGAATCATAAATTTGCTGTTCATAAGGACTTGCGTTCCCATGTCGGAGATGGCTCTTGAATGGGCCGCCGATGCGCGGGGTGTGGGCCCGCACGCCGGCGCTACCGCGCGGAAAACCTGTCGCATGGCTATGCCATCACATGCGGGGGCAATCGCTTGCAACCATGCCCGCGCACCTCCGATCGCGCCGGGTCCGGGCATTGGTATGGCCGCCGCTGCTCATTCCGGCATCGCCGAGCGTGGCTGGTTCCAGCGTCGCTGGAGGTCGCGCGAGCAGCGGAAAACCGACCGAGGGCCCAGCCATGTTCATGACCGTCATCTGCCTGGCCCCCGATCAGGCGACCGCCCGGCGCCTGGTCGCCGCTGCGCATGCACTCGATTTCCCCGTGCGCTTTGTCGAGATGGCGCCCGATCCGACGCATACCGCGGTGGATGGCGCTGCGGGCGCTGGAGGGGGCGGTCGCCGCGCGGACCCGGAATTCGCCGCACTGCTCACGGCGCTCGGTCTGGCGCAGCGCGTCGCCACCGCCTCGACCTGGAGCGCCGCCCCTGCCGACGATCGCGCCGCGGTCACCTCGCTCGTGGCCCTGCTGCACGCCTGGGGGCTGCCCGGTCCGGATGCCGAGCGCTACGCGATCCGCGTCGCGGATGGGTCGGTCTTCATCGCCATCCACGCCGAGCCGGCGCGCATGCGCGAGGCCCACGACGTGCTCGCCTGCCATGGCGGGGAGGAGATCGCCGATACCGACCTGGGCCACGCCGAGCGCATCCGCGTCCGTGATGTCAGCGCAGCGGCGCCGCTGGCCGGGAGCTGAACGTGCGCGTGCCCGCCGGGTATCTGCTGTCTGGTCAGGCCGGCGGCGGTGTTAACCTGCCAGCATGCCGAGCGCCCACGACCCCGCCGCCCTCGATGCCGCCGTGGCGCGGGTGCTGGCTGGCGACCGCGAGGCCTTCGCGAGCGTGGTCGACGCCGGGCAGGACGCGGTGTGGCGGGTCGCCGCCCAGCTGCTCCAGGACCGCGCCCTGACCGAGGAGCTGGTCCAGTCCGCGTTCGTGCGCGCCTACGAGCGCCTCGCGACCTACTCGCCAGGGACCGACCTCATCGCCTGGCTGGTGACCATCGCACGCAACGTGGTGCGCAACCATCTGCGCGACCGCCAGCGCGAACGCCAGCGGCTGCACCTCTATCAGGAGGACCTGCTGGCGCGCAGCGGCGCGGTCACGGAATGGAAGGAGGAGGACGAACGTCTCCAGCGCGACCTCGCCGCCTGCCGCGCGCTGCTCCCAGGTGACGCCCAGGAGGCGCTGCGCCTGTTCTATGCCGAGAGTCTGCCGATCGCCGCGATCGCCACCCGCCTCGGACGCAGCGAAGCCGCGGCGCAGAAGCTGTTGTCGCGCGTGCGGCTGTCCCTGCGCGACTGCGTGCAGCGCAAGCTGACGTCGTCATGAGCCGCGCCGACGACCTGGTCGAGGAGCACCTGCGCGGCAGCCTCGACGCCGCGACCCTCGACGCCGGCCTGCGTGGCGAGCTCGCGGCCCAGCCCGAGG
>JACDGQ010000159.1 GCA_013821615.1 Planctomycetota bacterium | reverse complement strand
ACCGCGGGCACCGGCGGCACGCGCGGACTGCAGCCCGCGAGGACCGCGACGCAGGCCAGGGCGATGGCGAGGGGTTTCATGGCGGGCAGGGTAGCGGACCGGACTGGGCTGCCAGCATGAGTTGGGGAAAATGCGGGCATCGGCTGATGACTGACAGCTGACAGCAGATAAAACAGGAGGCGCGGAGACGCGGAGGGGAGAGGAGGAAGAGTCGGACGGGTCTCGCCCTTTTTGTCTGTCCTGGTGCCCGGGGGGTCCTTGCCAGCGTTGCGGTCACCAAGTCCTCCGCACCCTCTCCTCCTCCGATCTCTGCGTCTCCGCGCCTCCTGTTTTATCGACTGTTGCCGTCCGCTGTCAGCCGCCAGCCGTCTGCCGACCGCAATCAGCCATCAGCCACAACCTCAGTGCGAAGCCATGCCCTTGGCATCGCCATGCTGCAGGAACCAGTGGTAGGTCGAGGCCACGCCGTCGACCAATGCGATGCGTGGCGACCAGCCCAAACGCTTGATGCGCGCCACGTCCATCAGCTTGCGCGGTGTGCCATCGGGCTTCGAGGCGTCCCAGCGGATCTCGCCACGGTGGCCGACGGTGGCCTGCACGAGCAGGGCGAGCTCCTTGATGGTGAGGTCTTCGCCGCAGCCGACGTTGACCAGGTCGTTGCTGACTTGGCCCGCGTGAACCTCGCGCAGCACGAACAGACAGCCTTCAGCCAGATCGTCGACGTGCAGGAACTCGCGGCGCGGACTGCCCGAGCCCCACAAGGTCACGGGCGCGTCGCCGGCCAGCTTGGCCTCGTGGAATTTTCGCATCATCGCCGGCAGCACGTGCGAGCCGTTGAGGTCGAAGTTGTCGTGCGGACCGTAGAGGTTGGTCGGCATCGCCGAGACGTAATCGGTGCGGTACTGGCGATTGTAGCTCTCGACCAGTTTCACGCCGGCGATCTTGGCGATCGCGTAGGGTTCGTTGGTCGCCTCCAGGGGCGCGGTCAGCAGCGAATCCTCGGTCAGCGGCTGGGCCGCGTCGCGCGGGTAGATGCAGCTCGAACCCAGGAACAGCAGCCGCGCCACCTCGTGCTTCCACGCGGCCTGGATGACGTTGGCCGCCATCATCAGGTTCTGGTAGATGAAGTCGGCGCGATACGTGTTGTTGGCGAGGATGCCGCCGACCTTGGCCGCGGCGAGGATCACATGGCTGGGCCGCTCGCGCGCGAAGAACGCCTCGACCGCGTCCTGACGCGTCAGGTCCAGCTCGCGGTGGCTGCGCACCAGCAGGTTGCGGAAGCCGTGCGCCTGCAGGTTGCGCACCAGCGCCGCACCGACCAGGCCGGTGTGACCGGCCACGTAGATGCGCGCATCCTCATTCATGGTGCGAGGTCACCTTGAAGCCGTGCGCCTTGGCCAGGGCGTCGCGGCGCGCCAAATCGAGGTCGGCGGCGACCATCTCCTTCGCCAGCTCCTGCACGGTGGTGGTCGGCTTCCAGCCGAGCTTGACCGCCGCCTTGGTGGGGTCACCGAGCAGGGTCTCGACCTCGGTCGGGCGGAAGTAGCGCGGGTCGATGGCGACGATGGTCTTGCCGGTGACGGCGTCGATGCCCTTGCTGTCCACGCCGGAACCCTCCCAGCGCAACTCGATGGCGGCCGCCTGGGCGGCGAGCTCGATGAAGGCGCGCACCGAGATCTGCCGGCCGGTGGCGATGACGAAGTCCTCGGCCTGCTGCTGCTGCAGCATCAGCCACTGCATCTGCACGTAGTCGCGCGCGTGGCCCCAGTCGCGCAGCGCGTCGATATTGCCGAGGTGCAGGCAATCGAGCAGTCCGAGCTTGATGCGCGCGATGGCGCGCGTGATCTTGCGCGTCACGAAGGTCTCGCCGCGCAGTGGCGACTCGTGGTTGAAGAGGATGCCATTGCAGGCGTACATGCCGTAGGCCTCGCGGTAGTTCACCGTGATCCAGTAGGCGTAGAGCTTGGCCGCGGCGTAGGGCGAACGCGGGTAGAAGGGCGTGGTCTCCTTCTGCGGGGTCTCCTGGACCAGGCCGTAGAGCTCGCTGGTCGAGGCCTGGTAGAAGCGCGTCTTCTTGGTCAGTCCCAGGATGCGGATCGCCTCGAGCAGGCGCAGGGTGCCGATGCCGTCGACGTCGGCGGTGTATTCGGGCTGCTCGAACGACACCGACACATGGCTCATCGCGCCGAGGTTGTAGATCTCGTCCGGCTGGACCTTCTGCACGATGCTGATCAGGCTCGCGCCGTCGCTGAGGTCACCGTAATGCAGGAACAGCCGGCGTCCCGATTCGTGCGGATCCTGGTAGAGGTGGTCGATGCGGTCGGTGTTGAACAGCGAAGCGCGCCGCTTGATGCCGTGCACCTCGTACCCCTTGGCGAGCAGGAGTTCCGTGAGGTAGGCACCGTCCTGGCCGGTGATGCCGGTGATGAGCGCTTTCTTCATGGTCGCTGACGTTGCGTCCGACCGCAGACCTTGCAAGCCCAAGTCGCTGGTGCTACGCGCAGCGGGACGATGCATGCATCAGTCCGGAGGTCCGGAAGTCCGGACGTCCGGAAGTCTCGTGGCGCGACGTGAGCTGGAGAGCGAAGCGGGCGATGTCGCAACGCTCATGCATCAGCTTCCGCTCCGGGCATCGCTACCGATTCCGCACATCGGGACTTCCGGACTTCCGGACTTCCGGACCTCCGGACCTCCGGACTTCCGGACTGTCCCTCAGGCCGTCTTGCCGAGCGCCGCTGCGACCAGCGGATCCTTCTCGAGTTCGGAAGCGGGCAGCTTCACCGCGGCGAGCAGCTTGTCGACGATGGCGTCGGCGCCCAGGCCCTGGGCATCGGCTTCGTAGCTGGCGTGCAGGCGGTGGCGCAGCACCGGCTTGGCGACCGCGCGGATGTCCTCGAGCGCGACGTAGGCGCGGCCGCGCAGGGTGGCGCGCGCCTTGGCGCACAGCACCAGCGACTGGCCCGCACGCGGGCCCGAGCCCCACTGCAGCAGGGGGGCGATGTCCGGATGGCCGCCCTCGCTGATGGGGCGCGTGGCGCGCACCAGCGCCAGCGCGTAGCGCGCCACGCCTTCGGCGATCGGGGTCTCGCGCACCAACTGGTTGAGGCCGAGCAGGGTCTCGCCCTCGAGCACCGTGCTGATCTGCGCCTTGGCTCCGCCGGTGGTGCGGCGGATGACCTCGAGCTCGTCCTCCTCGCTCGGGTAGCCGACCACGATCTTGAGCAGGAAGCGGTCGAGCTGGGCTTCGGGCAGCGGGTAGGTGCCCTCCTGCTCGATGGGGTTCTGAGTGGCGAGCACGAAGAACGGCACCGGCAGCGGGCGACGCGTGCCGCCGGCGGTGACCTGGCGCTCCTGCATCGCTTCGAGCAGGGCGGCCTGGGTTTTGGGCGGGGTGCGGTTGATCTCGTCGGCGAGAATCACCGACGCGAAGATCGGACCGGGCAGGAATACCAGCTCGCGCGTGCCGGTGGCCTTGTCCTCGCGGATGACCTCCGTGCCGGTGATGTCCGCGGGCATCAGGTCGGGGGTGAACTGGATGCGGCTGAAGGACAGCTTGGTGGCCGCCGCGACGGTGCTGATGAGCAGGGTCTTGGCCAGGCCGGGCACGCCCTCGAGCAGGGCATGGCCGCCGGCGGCCAGCGCGATCAGGGTCTCTTCGATGACCTGACCCTGGCCGACGATGACCTTGGCCAGCTCCGCCTTCAGGATGGCGGCGGCCTGGGCGGCCTGTTCACGGCTGAGGCTGGACATCGGGGCTCCTTCTTGCGCGTCGGGCGCGCGGCTGTGGCCAGGATGCCGGAGGCGACGTGATGACAAGTGCAACCTTTCCATGCGTCCAGCGTTGGACCCATACACGGCGGTGCCGACCGGCTCCGCCCTGTCCTGGACCCGCCTGCCCGGCAGCCTAGCATCACCGCCACCACCCGGGCCCGTCCGGCCAGGAGAGGGAGCCCAGCCATGGATGTCCGCGGATTCCTGAGCACCGTGCGCGCCCGCCTGCGCCTGGTCCTGGTCCTCGACGGCCTCGCCCGCCTGGTCGTGGTGGCTCTCGCCGCCTGCGCGCTCGCGGTCCTGATCGACTATTTCTGCCAGCTCGCCGGCATCGCGCGCCTGGTGGTGCTGGTCGCCATCGCCGCAGCCATCGTCGCGCTGTTCCACCGCCGCTTGCTGCGTCCGCTCGGCCGCCGCATGGATGACCGCGTCATCGCCCAGCTTGCTGAGCGGCGTATGCCGGGCCTCGACGGCCGCCTGCTCAGCGAGGTCGATGGCATCGCCATGACCGACGGCCAGCTCGTCGGGGCCCTCACCCGCGAAGCGGTCACTTCCCTGGTGCCGGCCGCGAGCGTGCCGCGCTGGCTGGGCCTGGCCCTGCTCGCGGTCATCGTGGTGGTCGCGGCCGGGGTGTTCCTGCCGGGCTTCTTCAAGGACGGCGTCAACCGCCTGTTCCTGCCCCTGGGCGACAGCGAGTGGGAACGCAAGACCACCATCTCCGGCCACCTTGAGCGCAACGTCGTGCCGCTCGACGAACCGCTGGTCGTAGCCGTCGACCGCACCGCGGGACCCGAGGCGCCGCTGCGGCTGTCCTGGCAGTCCGGCCAGCGCGGACCGACCGAGAGCCGCCAGCTCGGCGGTCTCACCGGCCACTGGCACCAGGCTTTGGCCCTGCCACCGGGCGTCTATGAGCTGAGCGCCGAATCCGGCGACGCGCGGCCGCTGCTGTTGACTGGCCGGGTGGTGACGCGGCCGTTGCTGCGCGCCATCAGCGCGACCCTGACGCCGCCGCCCTACGCCAAGCTCGAACCCCAGCAGCTCGCCACCCTGGGCTGCTCGGCGCTGCCGGGCAGCCGCATCGACTTCACCCTCAGCTTCGCGCTCGAACCCGGCCGCACCGTCAGCGACGCCGCAGTGACGCTGGACGGTCATGAAGTGCCGGTCACCCGTGACGGCGACACCCTCAAGGGGTCCCTGCTGGTGCGTGCGGGCGGCGTCTTGGCCATCGCCCTGCACGATCAAGATGGCATCGGGCCCAGCCCCGAGCCGCGCTTCACCCTCGCCCTGAGCGACGACCGCGGGCCGCTGGTCTCGCTCAGCGGCCCGCTGCTGCGGGAGGCCGTCACCGCGCGCGCCAAGGTCGCGATCACCGTCGACGCCAGCGACGACTATGGCTTGGGTGAACTGCAGCTGATCGCGCGCACCCGGCCTGCGGCCGAGCCCCAGCCCGTCGAGGGCCAACCCGCCGCGAAGGCGACGCCGCCCAAGGAGGCGGTGCAGCCCTTCCCCGGCATCGCCGGGCGCCGCGCCGCGACCACCCATGCCACCGTGACCATCGCCGAGATCGCCGTCGAAGGCGACCTGGTGACGCTGCTCGGTCGCGCCAAGGACGGCAACGACGTCACCGGCCCCGGCATCGGCGAGAGCCAGCCGCTCGAACTCAAGGTGGTGTCGGAGAGCGAGCTCATCCAGGAGCTCGACCGCCTGCTCGCGGAGGCCAAGGACCGCATCACCCAGGCGCGCGTCAGCATCTCGCAGGGCCTGGCCAAGCCCGAGGCCCTGGCCAACGCCAGCCGCGGCGCCGCCCTGGCCGCGGGCAAAGCCGGCGAGACCCTCGCCCAGGTGGTGCGGCGCTGGCAGCAGAATCAGTTGCCGGGCGAGCAGCTCACCCCGATCAGCGGCGCCGCCGACCTGGTCAACGGCCCTGCCGCCAGCGGCCTGATCGAAGCGATCAAAGGGCAGGAGAAGCCGGCGCACGACGCCGATGACGCCCTGGCCAAGGCCGAGCGCCTGCTCGCCAGCCTGCTCCAGGAGGGCGACCTCACGCGCCTGCTCGCCAGCCTGCTCGAGCGCGAGAAGAACCTGAACGCCGAGAGCAAAGCCTTCGTGCTCGAACATCTCACCAAGCCGCTCGACGCCGCCGCGCACGCCCGCCAGGCCAACCTCGCCGGCCGCCAGAAGGAGCTCGCCGACGCGCTCAAGGACATCGAACGCCGCCTGCTCGGCGCCCCAGACGCGAAGCTCGCGCCGGTGCAGGACCTGCTGCGCCAGGAAGCGCCGGCCGACCAGCTCCAGCAGGCCGCGGGCAACCTCGGCTCCGACACCCAGCGCTCACAAGCGGTGAAGCAGCAGGAGCAGGCCATCCAGACCTTGGCCAAACTCCTCGACCTGCTGCGCGGTGGTGACGCCGACAAGGACCTCGCGCGCCACGCGGGCGAGCTCGCGGCGCGCCAGGAGCGCCTGCTCGGCCAGCTCGAGCAGGGGGTCAATCCCAAGTCGCTCGCCGAGCAGCAGGAGCAGTTGCGCAAGGAGACCGAACAGTTCGGCAAGCAGCTCGGCGAAAAACACGCCGACGTCGCCAAGACCGTCGACGCCGCGGTCGGCACTCAGGGCGCGGCGCAGAAATCGATGCAGGGCGGCGACCAGGGCCAGTCGGAAGCCAACGCGGGCGCCGCCGCCAGCCTACTGCGCGAGGTGCAGAAGCAGCTCGATCCGCAGAGCGATCAGGACAAGGACAAGGACAAGCAAGAGGACGAGAAGAAGAAGAAGGGCAAGGACGTGATGGCCCTGCTCAAGGAGCTGCACCGCGAGCAGGTCAAGCTGCTCACCGACAGCACGCCCATCCACCAGCGCATCGCCGATGGCGCGCTCGACTTCGCCGCCCAGCGCGACGTGCCGGCGCTCGGCGAGCGCGAAGGTGACCTGCATTTGCGCCTGACCGAGGAGGGCATCAAGGAGCTCGACAAGCAGCCGATCGCCGCCGCCGCCCTGGGCCGCGTCGGCGTGGCCCTCGAGAAGAGCGCCAAATACCTGTCCACCCCGGCGCTCGGCGAGCGCGGCATGCGCCTCGAACGCATCGCGCTCTACGAGCTCGCCCGCCTCATTGCCATCGTCGACGGCATGCCGCCGCCCAAGCAGAGCGAGAAGAAAGGCGGCGGCGGCGGGCAGCAGGGGACCCAGGCGCCCTTCCCGCCCGAGGCCGAACTCGGACTGCTCGCGGCCATGCAGGAGGAGATCGCCGCGCTCACCGCCGCCGACCGTCCCATCGATCTCGCCGCGCTGCAGAAGAAGGAGGCCAAGCTGGTCGAGATGCTCGAGGGCGCCAGCCGGCCCGGCAGCCGGCCCAGCCTGCTGCTGGCGCGCGCGCGCCGCGCCATGGACAGCGC